>CBDUMB010000028.1:0-13792 GCA_965368205.1 uncultured Pseudomonadaceae bacterium
GGCGCAGGTGGTAGCGCAACCGCTTCAGCGGTCCTCAGTGATGTGGTATCCCTGTCGCAGCGCCGGGGTTCAAATATGCGCATCCAGACCGGCAGCGCACAAACCGCTACCGTGCCGATCCTGCCGATGGCACAAGTGCGTAGCGGCAACTATCTGCGTATACCTACCAAAGATGAGCCTGGCGTGTTTGCGCGGGTTGCCCAGGCGCTTTCTCAACACGGCATCAGCATAGAAGCGGCGATACAGAAAGAACCTAAACCCGGCCAGACCACCGTGGCTATTGTCATGCTCACGCAGATAAGCAGTGAAGCGGACATCGAAGCGGCGCTGGACGAAGTCAGAGTGCTGCCCCAGGTGGCGGGTGAGATTGTGCGGATTCGCGTTGAAGGCTTTGATTGAAAAATTTTGACGCAATCAGCTTTGAAAGAACCCCTGCATGGATAAAGCTCTCTGTGGATAAGAGTTTTTTGGGCAAAAAATGGAAATCCTGACGCGTGAAGTTAATCCTGACGTATTGGTCGATCTGCAACCGCCGCTGTTACGGCGAATTTATGCCGGTCGTGGTGTCAGCAACAGCCAGGAATTGGATCGCTCGCTGCAGGCGTTAGCCTCTCCAGCCAAGTTGCCTGACGTGCAGTTGGCTGCAGAACGCCTGGCAGATGCCATCACACAGCAGCAGAAGATCATGATTGTTGGTGATTTTGATGCTGATGGCGCTACTGCGGTGACCCTGTGTGTGAAGATCCTGAAAGATTTTGGCGCCGAGCGCGTAGAGTTTCTGGTGCCCAATCGTTTTGAATATGGGTATGGCCTGTCACCGGAAATTGTAGATCTGGCGAACAATTCGCAACCTGATCTGATTGTCACGGTTGATAATGGCGTGTCCAGCGTGGCTGGCGTTGATCGGGCCAGCGAACTGAACATCGATGTGATTGTGACGGATCATCACCTGCCAGGCGCAGAACTACCCCGCGCATTTGCCATTGTTAACCCTAATCTGCCTGACGCGGGCTTTCCCAGTCGGAATATGGCTGGAGTTGGCGTGGCGTATTACGTGCTGGGGGTTGTGCGCACAACATTGCGTGACCGCGGCTGGTTTACCGAACAGCGTCCGGCGCCAAACCTGGCGCAATACCTGGATCTGGTTGCTCTGGGGACCGTGGCGGATGTGGTGCCTTTAGACTCTAACAATAGAATTATGGTGCATCAGGGTGTTGCCCGCATGCGTGCGGGTCGTTGTCTGCCGGGCATCAAGGCACTGGCTGAAATTGCGAAACGATCCCTGGCGACCTTGTCCGCCCAGGATCTGGGTTTTGCTCTGGGCCCGCGGTTGAATGCAGCAGGGCGTCTTGAAGATATGAGTATCGGCATTAAATGTCTGCTCGCCGATACCCTGCCCGAAGCCCGGCATCTCGCCACAGCGCTGGATCAGTTGAACAAAGCCAGGCGTCAGCTGGAACAGGATATGGTAGGTGATGCTGAGCTGTTGCTTGCTCAGGAGCAGGCGGATACCGATCGAGTGGGTTTAACCGTCTACCATGAATCGTTTCATCAGGGTGTGGTGGGCATTGTTGCAGGACGGCTGCGCGAAAAATTCCATAAACCAGTGATTGCCTTTGCGGATGCTGGAGATGCGGCACCGGACGAGCTCAAGGGATCTGCACGTAGTATCACTGACCTGCACATCCGTGATGTGCTGGATTGGGTTGCGTCCAGTCACCCTGGCCTGCTGTTGAAGTTTGGCGGCCATGCGATGGCAGCGGGGCTGAGTATCAAGCGCGTCCACCTGACACGTTTTGCGGTTATTTTTGACAAAGCCGTACAGCACTTCAGTCATGCAGAAATGCTGCAGGCACGATTGATCACCGATGGAGAGCTGGGTGCACACGAATTATCCCTGCAGATGGCGGAACACCTGGCGGCTGCGGGGCCCTGGGGCAGTGGTTTTCCAGAACCCTCATTTTGTGGTGAATTTGAACTTGTCAGTCAGCGGGTTGTAGGTGAGCAGCATCTGAAAATGGTGTTAAAAAAAGACGCCCGGGTCATTGATGCCATCGCTTTTCGGCAGGGGCCGGTACCGGCCAGTACCCAGCAGGTGCGGGTAGTCTATAAACTGAGTATCAACGACTACGGTCAGATTCCCACGCCACAACTCATGGTGGATTTCCTCGAAGCCCTTTGATATCAATATCGCGACGAGCGCAGATTTATGTTTGCCGCAAACCCTCGAAAAATCACCTGCAAATCCTTACACTAGCCGCCCACTGGCAGGCGCCAGGGTACAGAACCGCTACTTTTAACCCGCTAACAAAAGACCTGAATTAACATGGCTGAGATAACTGCTCTGCGCGAAACTTTCAAAGATCTGGGCGACCGCGAATCTGCGCTTCGGGGGTATCTTTGACTACGCTGGCAAATGTGAGCAGCTGGAAGAGGTTGAACGCGAGTTAGCCGCGCCTGCGGTGTGGGACGACCCCGACCGCGCTCAGAAACTGGGCCAGCAACGCGCTGCCTTGGAACATGTGGTAAGTGGCTTGGGAGATATGCAGTCAAGCCTTGCGGACCTGGCGGAGCTGGCGGAGCTGGCTAATGAAGAATCCGATAGCGATGCGCTGGATGATATCGCCACAGAGCTGGAAGGGGTTGAAGCTAAGCTTGCCGAACTGGAATTCCAGCGTATGTTCCAGGGCGAGATGGATACTGCCAACGCGTTTGTGGACATTCAGTCTGGTTCCGGCGGTACAGAGGCTCAGGATTGGGCGGATATGCTTTTGCGCATGTATCTGCGCTGGGCGGAAAAAAGAGGTTTCAAAGCTTCAGTGACCGAGTTGAGCCCTGGTGAAGTGGCTGGCATTAAAAGCGCAACCGTGCAGATCGAAGGACCGTACGCGTTCGGCTGGCTACGCACTGAAACCGGCGTGCATCGGCTGGTACGCAAATCGCCATATGATTCCGGCAGCAGGCGCCACACGTCGTTTGCGTCTGTGTTTGTCTCCCCTGAAATTGACGATGATATCGAGATTGAAATTAATCCCGCAGATGTACGCACAGATACCTATCGCGCCAGCGGCGCCGGTGGACAACACGTGAACCGAACGGACTCCGCTGTGCGTCTGACACACCTGCCCACTAATACCGTGGTGCAATGCCAGAGCGAACGTTCGCAACATCAGAATAAAGACCGTGCGTATAAACAGCTGCGTGCGAAACTGTACGAGCTGGAAATGCTTGCACGGCGTTCAGAACAGCAGGCTGTGGAAGATGCCAAAGCTGATATCGGCTGGGGTAGTCAGATCCGCAGTTATGTACTGGATCAGAGCCGGGTTAAAGACCTGCGCACCCACATTGAACGCACCGACCCTAACAATGTGTTGGATGGTGACCTGGATGGATTCATAGAAGCCAGCTTGAAAGCAGGCTTATAACTGTCGTTTGATCGGGCGGATGCCCGCTAAGCGACAGATGCGACTGATGCGAAAGATGTAGAGAAATAAGGCGACCCTAAGATGAGTGAAGAACGAGACTTGTTGGCAAATCGACAAGCAAAAAGACAGCGATGGCTGGCGCAAGGTGGCGGTTATCCGAACGCCTTTCGACGCTCAGACCTTGCCGCAACTCTACACGCTACTTACGCTGACGCAGACAAACCTCAGCTCGAGGAGGCGCAGTTCGCTGTGGCGGTTTGCGGTCGTTTGATGCTGCGCCGGGTCATGGGTAAAGCCAGTTTTGTCACGCTGCAGGACAGTAGCGGCCAGATCCAGTGTTTCCTCAGAAAAAACGACATGGGCGACGAGGCTTATGATCAATTTAAAGATCTCACAGATATCGGCGATATTGTGGGTGTGCGTGGTGTGCTGATGCGCACTGACAAAGGTGAGTTGACCGTGCACGCGCAAAGTCTGGAGCTGTTGAACAAAACCCTGCGTCCGCTGCCGGAGAAGTTCCACGGTGTCACCGACCAGGAAATCCGTTATCGCCAGCGTTATCTTGATCTGATCATGAACGATACGTCGCGTGACGTATTCAGAACCCGCTCCAGGGTAATTGCGCGCATGCGTGAGTTTTTCAACACGCGCGATTTCCTGGAAGTGGAGACGCCGATGATGCACAGCATTCCCGGTGGTGCAACGGCGCGCCCCTTTGTCACACACCATAATGCACTCGATCTCGAGCTGTATTTGCGTGTAGCGCCAGAGCTTTTTCTCAAGCGACTGGTGGTTGGGGGATATGAACGCGTCTATGAGGTGAATCGCAATTTTCGTAACGAAGGCCTTTCAACTCGACACAATCCTGAGTTCACCATGTTGGAGTTTTATCAGGCGTATGCGGATTATAAAGATCTGATGGCGCTCACGGATGAGCTGCTGGCGGTATTGTGTACGGATGTTGTGGGTTCACCCACAGTGTCTTACCAGGGTTTAGAGCTGGATTTCAGCAAACCTTCTACGCAAATGACAATGGCGGAATCTCTGGTGGCGCTGGGCGGCATGGACGAATCGTCAGTCGACGATGAAGATGCGCTGCGCGCACGTCTGCAAACCCTCAATCTGACCGCGGATGCAAGTTGGGGCGTAGGCAAACTGCAATTGGAAGTGTTTGAGGCTCAGGTAGAAGAGCGGTTGGCACAGCCAACGTTCATCACTCAGTATCCGGCAGAGGTATCGCCGCTGGCACGCCGCAGCGATCACAACGATGCGGTGACAGACCGATTTGAGCTGTTCATTGGTGGGCGCGAATACGCCAACGGCTTTTCGGAATTAAATGACCCTGTTGATCAGGCTGAGCGCTTTGCTGCTCAAGCCGCCCTGAAAGGCACCGGTGACGATGAAGCGATGCACTTTGATCAGGACTATATCGATGCATTGGAAGTGGGCCTGCCGCCCACTGCTGGAGAAGGCATAGGTATTGATCGGCTGGTCATGCTGCTGACGGACTCACCTTCCATCAGAGACGTGCTGCTGTTTCCACTGATGCGGCCTCAATAGGCTCTCTGCAGGCTGTGCGATAACTCATGGCAAATGCCTCAGTGCAGTTGGAAGCCTCCTGGCAGAACTTGTTGGGAGAGCAGTTTGAACAGCCTTATATGCAGCAGCTGAGCAGTTTTCTGCGTGCAGAAAAAGCCCGCGGGGCACGAATTTTTCCTCCCGGTAAGCAGATGTTTGCTGCTCTGAATCTCACGCCAGTGGACAAAGTGAAGGTAGTGATCATTGGGCAGGATCCGTATCACGGGCCCAATCAGGCTCACGGCCTGTGTTTTTCCGTTCTGCCAGGCACACCCTTGCCGCCATCGTTACGCAATATTCTCAAAGAAATACAGTCAGATCTGGGCGTGCAGCAGGAGATCAGACCTGATCGCGGCTGTTTAACCAGTTGGGCACAGCAAGGTGTTCTGTTACTGAACGCAGTTCTGAGTGTTGAGCAGAGCAGGGCGGGTTCACACCAGAACAAAGGTTGGGAGCAGTTTACCGATGCAGTGGTCCACGAGCTGTGTCAGGCGCGTAAAGGCCTGGTATTTATGTTATGGGGTAGCTACGCGCAGAAAAAAGGCGCTATGGTAGACGCCACTAAGCACTGTGTGCTGCAAGCGCCACACCCGTCGCCTCTGTCCGCGCATCGTGGTTTTTTCGGCTGCAAACACTTTTCCAAAGCCAACGCCTATCTGTCCGCTCATCATCAGGATCCGATAGACTGGCTGGCAATCGACTGACAGGTTGCGCACAATTTCAGGTTACGTTTAACACGTTCTAGAACAATTTATCAGCAGATAGGAGAGGGGCAAGCTATGGTGACATCATCAACGCAGAAACTGGTTTTGGAGATTCGCGGTCATACCGCGGTTGTAACCATTGATAATCCGTCCGCCAATACCTGGGATCCGGAAAGCCTCTCAGGTCTGACTCAACTGGTACACGATTGTGAACAGGACAAGTCGATTTACGCCATGGTGTTGACTGGCGAGGGTGACAAGTTTTTCTCCGCCGGTGCAGATTTGAAGCTGTTTGCGGATGGCAGCAAAGATACAGCACAAACAATGGCTGAACATTTCGGCCGCGCCTTTGAAACGTTGTCGAATTTCCGTGGCGTCACCATTGCAGCGATAAACGGATTTGCCATGGGCGGTGGTCTGGAGTGTGCGTTGGCTTGTGACATACGTATCGCGGAACAGCAGGCACAACTGGCTTTGCCAGAAGCTACCGTCGGTTTGTTACCCTGCGGCGGCGGCACCCAGAATCTTGCCTGGATGGTCGGAGAGGGCTGGGCGAAGCGTATGATTTTATGCGGCGAACGTATTGATGCGCTGACCGCAGAAAAAATAGGCCTGGTGGAAGAGGTTGTAGACGCCGGTCAGGCAAAAGGCCGTGCGCTGGAGCTGGCTGAATCGGTAGGACGGCAGAGCCCAATTGCGGTTGCAGCCTGTAAAGACCTCATCCAGCAGGCCCGCTCTGGCGACATTGCGTCGGCTTACGCTGTCGAGCGTAACGCTTTTGTTGATCTGTTTGACAGCAACGACCAGCGTGAAGGGGTTAACGCCTTCCTGGAAAAACGCCCACCAGCCTGGACTAACAGTTGAGGCTGGCGGGTTATGAATACAGATGTAGAACAGACCAGTGTTGTCCTGACCGAACACAAATTAGGCGCGGGTTTGCTGTTGGCGGAAGCTACGTTAAACGTGGAATCGACGCTGAACGCCCTCAATCTTGAAATGATCCAACGGTTGACCCGCGCCCTCGACAGCTGGGCCAATCGCTCCGAGGTGATTGCAGTCTTGCTGACGGGTGCTGGCGACAAAGCCTTCTGTGCGGGAGGGGATATACAAGCCCTCTACCATGCAATTGTCAGCAATCATCAGCAAAAGACCCTCAACAACCGCTACCCTTTCGACTTTTTTGCACAGGAATATGCGCTGGACTATCAGTTGCACACTTATGCAAAACCAGTGGTCTGTTTAGGTCATGGTGTTGTGATGGGTGGTGGCATGGGATTGTTAAGCGCGGCAAATTTTCGCGTGGTGACGGAACGTTCGAAACTGGCGCTGCCTGAAATCACCATCGGCCTGTTTCCCGATGCCGGAGCAACCTGGAGTCTTAATCAGATGGCAACCCATCAGGCGGTGTTTCTTGGGTTAACCGGCAGCCATGTGAATGCAACCGACGCGCTGGCGGTAGGTCTGGCTACCCACGTCGTGTCACACACAGAGCGAGATACACTTTTAACCCGCCTCAAAGCTTTGTCGTATACAGATAATGCTGCATCCAACACACAGCTGATAGGTGAAGCTCTGGACAGTTTACCCGGAGTTGAAATGCCGGCGGGAGAAATAGCGCAACTTCCTGTGTTTGAAACCAGCTTGTCAGATCTGGCAAAACAGGTGCAGATAATCGATGGCCTGCAGGGGCGTTCGAAGTGGATTGACCGGGGTTTGAAGAACCTGCACGGTGGCTGTCCAACGACGGCAGGCATTGTGCTGGAGCAGCTTCGCCGCAGTTCAAATATGTCGTTAGCTGACATGTTTCGGATGGAATATGATATCGCCAGTCATTGTGCGACCAATCTGGACTTTGCCGAGGGTGTGCGCGCACTTCTGATTGAGAAAGATGGTTCACCTAACTGGCAGTATCCGGACATGGCTACGCTGCCCAGGGAACACGTCATGTCTCATTTTTCAACATTTGAAACTCCCCATCCGCTGGCTGGATTGGATTAATAAGGTAAGAACATGCAGAAAGTAGGTTTTATTGGTTTAGGTAACATGGGTGGTCCGATGGCCAGTAATCTGCTGGCAAAGGGCTACGCAGTGCAGGCGTTTGATCTTTCACCCGCTGCACTCGCCGCTGCAGGTGACGTTGAAGCGTGTAATTCAGCCGCGCAGGCGGCAACCGATGTCGATGTGTTGATCAGCATGTTGCCCGCAGGTCGTCATGTCCGTGGGCTTTATCTGGGGGATGAACAGCAAACCGGATTGTTAGATAGCCTGGCTGCAAAAACGCTGGTAATCGACTGCTCTACAATTGACCCGGCCAGTGCTCAGGCCGTCGCCGCCGCAGCAGCGGAGCGGGGCATTGCAATGCTGGATGCACCTGTTTCCGGTGGTACCGGTGGCGCGCAGAGCGGAACGCTGACGTTTATTGTTGGCGGTGATGCGGATGTGCTGACCCGTGCAACACCCGTACTGGAGGCGATGGGCTCAAACATTTTTCACGCAGGCGCTGCGGGTGCAGGCCAGATTGCCAAGATATGCAACAACATGCTGCTGTCTATTCTAATGGCGGGCACGGCGGAAGCTCTGGCGCTGGGCGTCGATCAGGGGCTTGATCCAAAAGTCCTCTCGGACATCATGAAAGCGTCTTCCGGCGGCAACTGGGCTTTGAATGTGTATAACCCTTATCCAGGTGTGATGGAGAATGTGCCGGCGTCACGGGACTATAGCGGCGGGTTTCTGGTAGACCTGATGCGCAAAGATCTGGGGTTGGCGCTGGAGACTGCCCAGGCGTCCGGCAGTGCCATTCCGATGGGTGCGCTGGCGCAGAATCTTTATCAGCTGCACGGTACTAACCATAATGCCGGCGGGCTGGATTTTTCCAGCATACAGATGATGTACGGGTCGAAGGCTAGCCGCGATTGAGGAGGGCCTGACGTTCCTCTCGGTCGAGGTCCCGCAGGGCGTATAAGGTCACTGTAGAAGACACACCCTGTTGGCGTAGCAGGGTGACGTAGTTGATAAGCCGGGGTTTGTCGAAACCCAGGTGATCTTTCAGGCACCAGCCAACGCCTTTACGCACCATATCTTGCGGATCATGTTTAAGCGTCTCACACAGTTGCAGCGCGTGCTCGATGTAGGTGCCTGAACGGGCAACGTTGCGGGTAAACAGCACAACGCTGGCCCGACGCAGCCAAAGCTCAGGATCACGGCTCCACAGCCGGGTCAGTGCCAGCATGTCCTGTGGATACTTTCCCAGCAATGATTTCAGGAACGAGCCCGCGTAGGCATCAATTTTGCTCCAGCCGTGCTGTTTGCGCATCAACTCATCGACCAGGGAAAAATGTTCAGGTTCGAAGTAGTCCAGGCTCAGATTGAGCAAAGCCAAAGCCACAGTTTTCTGTTCACCATAACCGGAATCGATCAGCTGACCGGCCAGACTGATTCTGGCCTTGTTGTCGAGCTGTCGAAACGTCGGCTGCCACTGCGAGAGCAGGGCTTTCATTTGTGGCGCGCGTACGCCGTAACCGAGATAGCGGGGATCAGGCTCATTTGCGTCTGCAGTGTAGGGTGTATCTTTGCCAGCCGCCGCCAGAGTGGTGACAATGTCACTGCGGATGGCTGCTGTTTTCAAGCAGATTGTCCTGCGGGTTTAAGCTCACGCCACGCGCCTGCTAGGACACGCCAGGCTGATCGTGAAAACATTGCCAGCAGTGCAATCGCGACCAGCAGATCCGGCCAGGGGGAGTTAAACGCCCAGACTGCAGCAGCAGCGCCGATAACAGCGCAACCTTCTGCGACATCATTGCGTGAGCACTCCCACACCGACGACATGTTGATGTCATCGTGCCGAAAGGGCGTTAACAGCCATAAACAGATACCATTTGCGCCGAGGTTCAAGAGCGCTGCAAGTCCCATGGTCGAGGATATCGGCGTTTGCGGGTCTGTGAGCTGGACAGCGATTTGCACAGCTACCGCAACTGCGGCACCCAGGATCAGCAGACCTTTGAAAAAGGCCACTTTCGCTTTGGCTGAGCAGCTTGCGCTAACGACGGCCAGGCTCAGTGCGTAGGTGACTGCATCACCAAAGTTATCCAGCGTGCCTGATAACAGCGACACGGAACCACTCAGCCAGGCGCCGCCCACCATAACTACAAAAGCAACAACGTTGATACACAGTACGGTGATGAGCACTCGGCGCTGGCGTGCAGCGAGGGCGCTCACATCAAGATTACTGCAACAGCTGTCACTCATTTCAGGAAATGGCTTGTTCAAAGAAAGAAAGAGCAGGTTACCATCATCGGTAGGCCTGCTCCCAGTGCGGGTGTGGGCTATAAAGCCTGAGAACTAGTGAAACGCGTTTTTAACTTCGTTGACCTGTTCAACCAGACCTTCTAATTCCAGCTCGTCCATCTCAGGGTCGAAGCCGATGCGTTGTAAGCTGGAGGCGCCAGACCAGTCGTGCTCGCTGATGGATTTGTCGTGGTCACGGTGGACCAGCCAGTTGGCGACACACACAATGTCGACGTAATCCACAGCATCAACCTGGTGATCAAGGTCCTGGTAGTGCTCGGGTACAACAATGATGTCGTCGGCAAAATTCCAGTGTCGCAGGATCATGCCACCAATGGTGGGGTGAATACTTTCAATGACCCGATCGAGGGTCATGCTGTCGCGCACCAGGCTGTCGTTTTCCTCAACCCAGCTGAGGATGGGCAGAATACCGATACAGTGCGTTAAACCTGCCAGGGTGGCCTGGTCAGGACGCAGACGAGTGTATCGTTTGCACAGAATGGAGCTCCAGGCGGCTACTTCTGTTGAATTTTTCCATACGTCACGCAGGCGATTGTCGACAAATTCCGTGGTGGCTTGGAACATATTCTGCATCGCCAGGCCAGTGACCATATTCGCAGAATAATCAACACCCAGGCGACTGATCGCCTGGCTCAAATCGTCAATTGAGCGGGTCGCGCGAAACATGGGTGAATTGGCAATGCGCACCAGCTGTGCGGCAAGTCCCGGGTCATCACCCACTTCCTTGGCAAGAGAAACAGCAGAAACAAACTCAGACTCCGCTTCTTCGCGGATGCGCAGCGCAACTTCAGGCAATGAAGGCAGTTCGAGTTGATCTTTGTCTAATGCAGTCTGAATGTCTGCAGCGATGGAATTGGCAAGTTCAGCCATGGGTAGTGGTGTCCCGGAGAATAAGTACTTTTTGAGTATAGACAGGATCGTCGCCCCTGCCTGGAAAGGGCGGGGCCAATGACCAGTTTTGTGCGTCAGGTTGGATTTGAGACGCTGTTGCGGTGGCGATTGCCTGGATTGCCGCGCTAATAGGATTCAATCTCGATCTCTGCAAGGTTAAAGTGCTGTTCTAACTCGAAGAAGATCCATTATGAAAAACTCTATTGCTGGCTTTTCTGGGCACGCATTCATGTCTGTTGTGTTTCTGTTTTTTGTTAGCGGATGTCAAACAGGCAACACTGCGGGGCAACAGCACAGTAGGGATATAAAGCAGCCGCAGTATTCAATTCCCAATACCGCTACTCATACCAAATTCAGCCGTGCACTTGAGCCCGTTGCCCGGGTGCCTGCGGGAAGTGTGGTAGAGGTTTTTACCCATGAAGCCACCGGAGGCCAGTTTGAGCTGGGCTCAGACGATGCGGACCTGCAAGCCATTGACTTCAGCAAGGTCCATACGATCACAGGACCAATATATGTGGAAGGGGCGCGTCCGGGTGATGTGCTTGCGGTGGAACTGTTGGAACTTGAGGTGGCCGATTGGGGGTGGATGGCACTGCTGCCGACATTTGGCCAGTTAGTCGATGAGATAGCGACTACTTCGTTACGTACTTTTGAAATTGATCAAGCGAACCAGACAGTTCAATTTTCTGACGGTATTGTTGTGCCGCTGAAGCCATTTCCCGGAATTATGGGCGTCGCGCCCGCGGGCACTGAGGCGTTGGATACATTCCCCCCACGTGCGAACGGAGGCAATATGGACAACCCCGCTTTGACAAAAGGCACAACGGTCTATTTTCCGGTCTTTGCGGAGGGTGCGCTGTTTTCTATTGGAGACACCCACGCAGTGCAGGGCTTCGGAGAAGTGTCTGGTACCGCACTAGAGGCTCCAATGCGTATCGTCATGCGTCTCAGTGTGGTGCGAGATGGGCACAAGATGTTGGAGCCGCAATATGAAACCGAAGAATATTATGCCACCACCGGTTTTGCGCCGTCGCTGGATGAGGCGGCCAGGAAAGCTACGCGGTACATGATTGATTATTTAATCGCCGAGCGTGGTCTGAGCGAAGAAGATGCTTATCTGCTGTGCTCTATCGCTGGCGACCTGTTGATAGCGGAAACCGTAGACTTACCTAATATGTTGGTCACCATGCACATGCCTAAAGCCATTTTTGTGCAGGACTGATCACTTCCCCTCGGGGCGAGGGTTTACCAATCTAAAACATACTGTGAACTTTCGATCGGCTCTTTTGATGAAATGACGCTCATTGTCATGGCTGCGACCATGGCGGGCGCTGTTTTCAGTCGGAATCATGCCAGGCCAGGTGAAACAGTGCGTAACCGGACAGCACTGGTTGCGGTACGGCCATGCCGACAACCTCACCAGCAATTGGCGAGATGACTTCGACGGATACATCGGTCATCGGATCAACAATCCTGCCAAGCGATTCGCCGGGTTCGACGCTGTCGCCCAGTTTGGCGGTCGGAAAAAAGAATCCTCCCGTGCCAATCTCGGTTCGAATCCACTTCGAGCGCTCGTATATACGAGCATCGGGTATTTCCTCATCGGTCAACCCTGTCATATCAAGGTAGGCCATGATGTTTTCGACACCCTGTACGCCACGATGGATCTCACCTTCCTGGAAGCGATAAGGCTCGCCAGCTTCGTAAATTATTGCCGGAATGCCGGCTCTTGCCGACTCACGCCGCAGGCTGCCTTTGGGACCTGACCCACTCACGACAATGCCAAGACCAAAATGAATCGCTAAATCGTGAATTGCCGGATTGGAAAGGTCCGCGCGAATCTGTGGGAGATTGGCACGGTGATTTGACGCTGTATGAAAATCGACCAGGGCGTCGCAGTGATGCAGTACGTTGGTAAAGATGGCATTTGCAATCAACGCTGCAACGCTGCCGCCAGAACTGCCCGGAAATGCCCGATTCAGGTCGCGTCGGTCGGGCAGGTAGCGATTGCCGGTTCGAACCCCGCCGGCGTTAATTGCCGGGAGTGCGATCAATGTGCCGCGTAACTCAAGCGGGTCGACCTTGGCGAACGCGCGTCTCACTATCTCAACGCCGTTCAGTTCATCGCCATGAATACCTGCGGTCAGGCACAGCGTTGGCCCCTGATGCCGGCCCCTGGCGACAAATACGGGCATATTCAGGTATGAGGCCTCGAAGGCACTGTTCGGTAAGAACGAAAATTTACTGACTGTCCCAGGGCTAATTTCGCGGCTCAGCAACTGCAGACTATCCTGCGGATCAGCAGCGGCCGAAGCCGTCACTGAAGTGAAGCAGGCAATTACAAGCCACAGAGCACAGACCAGCTTACAACTGGAATAGCGATATCGAACCACCGCAAAAAAGATCGCTACCCGGGTTATCCCACATACTCTGCTCAATGGTTACTTCCATCCCCGATAACCACGCGCTGGTGCGCTAAATGGCTAAGTTGCAAATTATCCTGCTTTGACGCTTGCCAGCCCGTGACCTGTAGCGTCGATGGCTATGACCGTGCCGCTGTCTCCCCAGGCGTCTCCGATCTGGGGTAGGGCAGGGTCGTTGAAGTTGATCAAGTGTCGTTTCACCGCACCGCGAAACTGGGCGCGGGCAACAATTTCCTGGCCCAGGTAACAGCCTTTGTCAAAATCGACAGCACCCTGATTATGCAGATTTAAAACCTGTGGCAGAAACTGTTCGCTGACGGGTTTGCTGACAAACGCAAAACCCATGTCGATAAGGCAGGCATTAACCGGCTCTGAGCAGTCCTCAAGGTCTTGTGCCGAACCATCAACCTGCACCTTCAGACCAGGCGCCAGAACGATAGTGGCTTGTGCAGAATTAACCGCAACG
>CBDUMB010000029.1:0-13745 GCA_965368205.1 uncultured Pseudomonadaceae bacterium
CAACAGCAACCCGCAGTCCATTCAGACCAACCGCGTCGGGTGGTACTACCTGCATCGCCAATGCGGGCGCAGCCTGGGGCAGATCCAGATACGAAGAGCCAGCAACTACCGGCACAAACTCAAGACAACTGGCATTGACGCGCGCGCTGCCTGGCAGCGCATTGCGCACTGACCTTGCCATACGCTCAAGGGTAAAACGGGCGCGCTGAGCCACCGCCTGACGATCTTGAACATCTGCGTAGCCTTCACTAGAGCGGCTGATGAAATACACCGAACCCACCGACAGGATACCCAGGACGGCACTCACCACAACCATCTCAACCAGGGTGAAGCCGAAATTAGCACGCGAGCACCTCATCAGTAATTACCCCGAATCATGACAAAGTGGCGCGATTGGCCATCAGGTGTTGTAACCGTAACCGAAACGATCTTCGCATCCGTCGCAGCATCCAGATTCCAGGCAGCTATTTGCGCAGCATCTGCGTACTCCACATTGACCGCCACCGAAAAGCCATTGAATTCTGCCATGATCTGATTCAGCGAATCTCGAGGCGGTGTATCCAGCAGACCGTTATAGTCATCAACATCATCATAGTTCTCGCGGCTCTCTGAATCCGGCCCCAGAACGCTGCAGGGTGTCACGGTCTGACAAGGAGGCGTACCGCCAACGGGGGTGACTTCATCGTAACGGCGAGCCTGTATCTCTTCTAAATATCCCTGGGCGATGTATACCACCTTAGCTTCCAGCAAACCGTCAGAAGAACGCGTAAAAGCAAAACCCAGGGCGCTGGCCATGGCCAGCGCAGCGATACTGATGATCAGCATCGCCACTATGGTCTCTACCAGGGTAAAACCTTCGCTAACAAGCCTGTTCACTGACGTATCCTATTGGTTGGACACACAGAAACTGATCTGTATCGCCGCTGAAATGAGCTGTGATGCCAGCTTCTGGATCTAAAATATCCGTATCCAGTGAGGCCGCAATAAGGTCACCTTTGCCTGCAAAGGTCATCTGCCATACGCTCCCATTCGCAACCGGGTAGAGTGTACCGCTGTTCGTCAGACTGAGATTGACGTTCGCCAGAGAAGCATCCGCAGAGCGCAACGTGCCGGAAGAACTTGCCACCAGCATTTCCAGGCGACCGCCGACAGGTGTGACATTTAGTGTCACAGGTGTGCTACGGGTTTGAGCAGCCTGAGCGGCAAAATGAATTTGAGCCGTGAGGGTCGTCGCCAGCACGCTGGCGGCAAAGATGTCGGGTTTTGATAATCGACTGAGCGCGGTTGCGCTCAGAATCGATAGAAGAATGATAACAACGACGAGTTCTACAACGGTAAAGCCTTGACCTCGTCGCCGGGTAATCACATTCATTGGGCTGAACTCAGCCCACCTGATCAGGGAATAGCAACAGGTGTGTTTTGTGTCACTGTACCTGTGTCAGATTCATAGGTGAAATACGCAACCGTTTCACCAGAGGCATTGCTCTGCGCGGTGTAGTAATACTCACAGTCGACGCCATTACGCACCGCTGTATAGTCTGTACCGCTGCCGTCGATAGCTGCGAGGCTGGCGGCACTGCCAACGGTTGGCGCGCTTTGCAGCAAACCGGTGAAAACCGTTGCACAATCTGCAGAATCGGCAGGCACGTTGCCCGCCTGGCTTACCGTACTGTAGGGGTAGCCCTGAGGTGTTGTACGCAAATTATCAAAATCCGGTGCTTGAGTACCTGCTGCGGCCTGACCTTCAGCGATCCATTGCGCATGATACAGCGCCACGCCGGTAGCGAAACCACCCAACACGCCTTCAAACGCAGCAGCGTGTGCATCATCGTCAATGTCGATAAAACGTGGCAGCGCGGTAGCGGCAAGAATGCCGAGCAAAATAATGACAACAACCAGTTCTACAATGGTAAAACCCTGTTGCCGGGAAATAGTCTTTTTCATTTGGGCTCCTTTAAACAAAGCATCTATAACAAGCAGTTCACGGTGAGCTCCTGTGTTATGCAGAACCTCTGTTTAAAGCGTAGACGTGATTTCCAGTTTTGCGAGTCAAATAGCGGAAACTGTCACACTCAATTTGCGACGCTGTTCAAATCCCACAATGGTAAAAATACACCCAGCGCCATGATCAGCACCAGACCCGCAATCCCGATAATGAGAATGGGCTCCAATGCATCCGTCATGCCTTTCAACGCATACGAAACCTCTTCCTCGTAAAAAGAAGCCGCCTGTTCAAGCAACTCATCCATGGTGCCGGTCTCTTCTCCGACGGCCATCATCTGCAGCACCACGGGTGAAAAGAGTTTGGCCTGATGAGCAGTTGCAGTAATACTCTCACCTCGCTCAATACCATTACGCATGGCGTCGATGCGCTGGGCAAAATAGTCACTGCCTATCGCTTTCGCGACAATTTTCAAACCCTGGTTAAGCGGCACACCTGCGCGCGACACCATGGCAAATGTGTGGCAGAAGCGAGACAGATAGATGCGCTCAAAAATACTCCCCAGGATAGGAATACGAATTTTCATGCCGTGCCAGCGCAACCTCCCGGCAGGAGTTTTCAGATAGGCTGACCAACCCCATATAGCCCCTATACCTGCAAGCAGAAGCAGCGGCCAGAAACGCACAAAGAAATCGCTGACTGCCAATATGGCCTGGGTCTGCCAGGGCAGGTCCGCGCCATATTTAGCAAATACCGTGGCAAACGCCGGGATCACAAACATATTCAGAATCACAATCGCGATAGATATCGCGATCATGACAAACATTGGATACCTTGTTGCAGCCTGGATCCGCTGCCGGGTCTCCCGCTCTAATTCGAGATAACTGGCTATTTGACGAAATGCAGAATCGAGGCGACCGGTGTTTTCTCCGACGTGAATCAGCGCCACAAACAACTCATTAAACACACGAGGATGACGCCCCATGCTTGAAGCTATGTCCATACCTGATTCAAGGTGGGTCCCCACATCTTCCAGTACTTCGGCAAAATATTCGTTCTTACTCGATTCGCCCAGTGTGCTTACGGCCTTTACTATAGATATGCCAGCCTTTGTTAAACTGGCCATCTGCAGCGAAAACACCACCAGCTCATTGATTTTTACACTTGGCTTCAGGCCGAGCCAACTCACTTTCTTAGGCGCGTTATCCGGCTCTTCTGCACTCTCAATCTTCAATGGCAGCATGCCTGCGGCGCTCAGATCCTGAGCAACCGCACCTGGGTTCAAGCCGACTCTGAACCCTGAGGTGAGCTCGCCGGAGGCGGTTTTAGCCTGGTACAGATAGCGCGGCATGACTAGTGTGTTGGGTCCAGTCCAATTTCGGTCGAGGGCTTGGCATGTAACTCATGTGCATGACGCAAGCTGTCTTCCAGATTCGTGTGTTGCGCTTCCCACAGCTCTTCTTCCTGCCCGGACAGAGCCATTACCTCTGCAAGCGTGGTTTCCCCCTGTACGGCATACTTCAACGCACATTGCACCAGCGGCGCAAAGTTAGGTTGCGCTTCAGCCAATCTGCTGAAGGTTGCCGTGTCATCTGCGCGCAGCGCATCCGCCATTGGCCCATCAATTTCCAGCAGCTCAAAAACGCCAAGCCGGCCAAAATAACCGGTTCTATTACACTGGTTACAACCTTTGCCTTTAGCAAAGGTGTAGTTGTCTTCGCTCAATCCTGGCGCTGCGGCCTGCAGCCAGGCCAGTTCATGGCTATCAGGCTGGTAAGGTGCGCTGCAGCGATCACACAGCTTGCGCACCAGGCGTTGGGCAACAATTGCGCGCACGGACGCCGCTACCATGTAGCCTTCTATGCCTATGTCGATCAGACGCAGCGCCGATGAAATCGCATCGTTAGTATGCAGAGTTGAAAGAACCAGGTGTCCGGTCATCGCCGCGCGCAGAGCAATGTCTGCTGTTTCACCGTCACGTATTTCACCCACCAGCAGGATATCCGGGTCCTGTCGAAGCGTAGAGCGCAGAACGCGGGCAAAATCAAAGCCGATCTTTGACATGACCTGAACCTGATTAATGCGCTCCAGCTGGTATTCCACAGGATCTTCAACAGTGATGATCTTTTTCTCTGGCGTATTGAGTTCATTCAGTGCGCCGTAAAGTGTTGTTGTTTTACCACTGCCGGTCGGACCGGTAACCAGCACCAGACCGTTAGGTCGATTAATCAGCCAATGAAAACGTTTAAGCATCTCGGGCTGCATACCAATCTGATCGAGACGGGTTTGCCCACTACTGTGATCTGCCAGGCGCATGACAACGGATTCACCGGTTGTTGTCGGCAGCGTGCTCAAGCGAATGTCGATGTTCTTGTTCTTTCACTTGATTTCAATACGGCCATCCTGTGGCAGCCGCTGTTCGGAAATATCTAAACCGGCCCTCAGCTTTAATCGACTGACCAGCGCACCGGAAATTCGCCGCTCATTCAGAATCTGTTCGTGCAGAACACCGTCTACCCGCTGCCTCAGACGCAGCACGTTTTCATCCGGCTCAATGTGCACATCAGATGCGCGGACCTGGACTGCGTCTTCCAGAATGGATTGCAGCAGGCGCGCAACGGGTGAGTCATCGTCTTCCGCGGCATCAAAGTTGGACAAGCTGAATTCATCAACACTTAATTCGCCATCCAGCTCGCTGGCAAAACTGACAATGTCACTGGTGCGTCGATAAGCGCTGTCCAGCAGCGTTAACAGTTCAGATTCACGCACCACTGCCACCGCCATGGCACGATGGAGCTGGCGCTGCAGTTCGTCAAACGCAAAAATATCTATGGGATCTGCCATACCAACGAGAAGCTGTTCACCCTGCTCGCGCAAAACAATGGCTCGATAACGCCGCGCATAAGTTTCCGGCAGCAGCGCCACCAGCGCTTCATCGTACTCAAAATCTTTCAGGTCTATAAACGGCACACCCAGCTGTTCAGACAGGAAGCCGAGCAACCGCTCTTCCTCAACAAATCCTCGTTCAACCAGAATGCGGCCCAGTTTTACACCTGAATCCTTCTGTTCCGCCAACGCAACACGCAGCTGCTCCTCGCTGATATCGCCGCTTGCGACCAGTAGATCACCAATACGAATTTTTGGACCGCCGCGCACGCCTAACCTCGACGGCGCATCTGTTCGCGCAGCAATGCAGCCCGATCCGCGCTTTCCCCCAACAGGGTGGACTGTGTGCCTAACTCCACCACGATGGGCTTGAGTAGAATCACCAGTTCACTTTTTATCGAACTCTGATTCTTCTGCTTGAACAGATTACCCACCATGGGCAACTGTTTGAGCCAGGGTACGCCGGCGTTAACGTCACGACTGCTGTTCTGCATCAGGCCACCAATCACTACAATCTGACCGCTGGACGCCTTCACAATACTGTCAGATTCCCGGATCGTGCTGGATGCCAGGGGCACCAGCTGGCCGCCGATGAACTTCAGCTGTTCGGTGACTTCACTGACCGTTGGGTGCACATGCAGAATCACTTCGTTGTCAGCGCTGATCTGTGGCGTGACATCTAATGCAATACCGGAGAAAAACGGTGTCAATTCGGGTGAATCATTAATGTTGATCGAGTTTCCGGCGGTGATCGTGTTGGAAGATATGTCGGTGACAAAAAACTCATCACTACCTACTTTTATCACCGCTTTCTGATTATTCACCGTCGCGATTCTTGGGCTCGACAGCACCTGCACACTACCTTGGGTTGCTAAGAGTTCCAGCGTGGCTTCAAAGTCGCTGAACGCTGCACTGAGCGAGAAGGTTGTACCCAGCGGATTAAATATATTGTTCTGACCGGAAATGAATTCACCCGCAACCGAACGTTCGCTGCCCTGGGTGCTCACCACCGTTCCGTCATCCAACACCGTAGTAACCGGGGCGAAGGTCCCGCCAGAATCTTCACCAAAAGTGTTCCAGTTGATGCCTGCCTGAAAACCCTCATTCAGGGTCACTTCAATGATTTTGGTTTCCAGCACCACCTGTCGCGACAAAGCGTTTTCAACGCGCTGCAGATAGTCTTCAATTGCCCGCAGCGTATGCGGCTTGGCTTTTACAACAACCAGACCCACCTGCGGGGTGACCATGACGTTGCTGCCTTCATCCATCGCAGCAATATTGGTTAACGTCAGCGTCAACTCTTTCCACAGATCAGCTTCGCCGGAGGTGTTCACTATGGTCCCTACAACATTCTGACTGCCGCCGCCGTTGTTACCGTTATTGTTACCACCGGAATTATTGTTGTTGCCGCTGTTTCCAGAGTTATTGTTGCCATTGTTGTTGCCGCTATCACTCACCTTACCCGCACTGACCTGAGTCTCAGAACGGCCGCTGCGCGCAACATTCAAATAGTTAACGTGATAGATCTGTGTTCGCAGTACATCTGGAAAGATCTGATAGACATCATTTTTCAACACATAGTCATAGTTATAGACGTCACGCATCACCTGCATCACCCCACTGACCGTTACATCCTTGAGAGAAAGCGTAACCAGACCGGTTACTTCCGGGTGCAACACCAGATTGTAGGGGGTGCCTGCAACAAGACTGCGGAAGAAATCTGCAACGTCAGCATTTTCAACCTGCAGATCAAACGTAGGCTCATCGTCGGGGACAACCAGCGGCAGTTCTTCGGGTCCTATCGGCACCACCTCAGCAGTCACACGTGGTTTCGGCGGCACCTTAGCACCTTCGTTCAGGGTAGCTACGGCCTCGTCCACGCTGTCTGTCGTTTTTGCCAGGCGCGGCCCTAAGGGTTGTTCCAGCGTGGCACAACTTGTGCTGAGCAGAACTCCGATAAGCAGAATCAGTCGATAATTCACTTTAATTCCTTGTTTATCAGACCGGATCCCAGATGCAGAGTGACCTGCTCTTCAGAACCGATCTGCACCAGTACATTGTCCGGCAGCACCTCAACCAGGGCGACATCACCTTTACTCTGGCCTTCGAGGAAAACCTGCCCATCAATGACAGCCAGGCGACGTTGATCGCTGTAAACAATTGAGCTGAGCACAGGTATATGCGGCTCAGAAACCGCTCTGGAAGGAAGCGTTATGTCAGCTGGCGGCCTGGTTGGATCTTCATACGCCCAGACGGGAACAGTGACAAGCATAGCCAGACTGGCAATAGATAATTTCCTATACACCTAACCACTCCTTTTCGCGGCTAAGAGTTTCTAATTCAATGCGCACCTGGGCATTGGGATACTCCTCCACGACATAGTCGAATCGTCGCCAGGAAAATTGCCACTCGGCAGCCTCCAGCGCATTTAAATAGGCAAGCACATCCATATACCCACCAACAAATTCAATTTCTACGGGATGCCGATAGATGGTCACCTGCGGCGGCGGTATAGCGTCTGCATCTTCACCAGCATCGGCTCCATGGGAAGCCGCTTGCAGCACCACCGGCTCAGATGGTCGGCTGGCCAGTCGGACCAGCTGAAGATCTGCAAAACCATCTAACACATCTTCCAGCAGATCCGGCACCTGCTCTGGCGCAATAAACCGGTCCAGCAATTCGTCCAGCTCCGCCTGCTGTTCAACAATCACGGCCTGCAACTGATCCTGCTTGTGTTGCAGCGCGATTTTTGCCGGCGTTTTATCCTCCGCCAGCAAACGAATCTGTTCTGCCGTCTGGGCCTGCATATCACGGGTCAGGCGATCGATGCTTTTGACCACATCCACTTTCCTGTCGACAACCACGCCGCCAAGCAGGGTGAACCACAAGCCGCCGGTAAACGTAAACAAAGTCACGCTGATCAGAATACGCTCGCGCAAACTGCAGCCTTCAAATCTATCCAGCAGATGTTTTAAGTAATCTTTCATCCGGACACAGCTCCATCGGGACTGACAATGACAAATTCAGACAGGGACTTGCCCGGCAGTGTGGTGATCTCAACATGTTTGAAACGTTGCCCGCGAAACTGCGCCTGTTCCGACAGATTGCGCAACATGACCGGGACCAGCGCGGCATCTGAAGTCGCGCCTTTCAAATTTATTTCACGCTTAACACCGTGAGAGATAGAAATTTCACTCAACCAGAGGTTATCTACCCGCGCCTCGCTGAGCGCAGCCAGGTAGGGTGAAAAACTCAAACTCTGCTGTTGTCGCAACAACGCGACTAACAGAGCCTGCTGCTCCTGCTGCATCAGCAGTTCAGCAACCTGCGCTTCTAAAGCGAGTGGCGAGGCAGTATTTGCACGGTGTAACGAATTCGCCTCACGGACCCGTTCAACTTCAGCCCGGGTGACCATCTCTTCATCCTGCAACCACCACAAAGATGCGCTTTGCCAGATGCTGATCAATACCAGAAACACGGTAAAGCCAACCCAAGCCAGAGCCACCTGATTGGCACCCAGCCGTTTTCTGACCGGGGCAAGGCTTGCATCAAGAAGGTTGACCTGTTGCATTCAGGCCGCCTGCTCAACGTTCTGAGCAATGTGATGACGCAAAACACCACCCAGAGCCGGTAATCCGGCCGCGATGGCGTTTGCCTGCGCTGGCTGCAGAGCATGCCAATCTATTGCCTGGACATCGGGATTATGCAACTGCAGAACCATTTCCCCCGCCAACACCTCGGCTATGGAGCGCACTGGAATCGGTAACATTTCGGTCAGATACTCGGTGACCCGCTCCGACCAGTCGTGGGTACAGGCGACCACCAGCATGTTGCAGTGGGGCTGATTCATGGCACTTTCGTAATAATCAATTGAACGCTGGACCTGTAACACCATACGTTCGCGAAAATCTGCCCACTTTGGTTCAGAAAATTCATCCGGCAGGCCGGAAACCCGCCTCGCCAGATACAGTTCGTCGCCGCGAGAGATATTCACCAGGCCGCTGTTACTTGTAAGGCGCAACATCGCAATGCTCTGATCCGCATGGGGGAAGCATTGCCAGGCAAGGTTTCTCAAACACAGCTCTGAGGCATCGATGCTGGCCAGTTGCAAACCAGCAGCCTGCACCTGGGATCGCAAAGTCTTTAACAATTCCGTCTTCAACGACACCACAAAAACCATGGGCCGTTCGCGGGACGCGCTTCGTGGCAGCTCAAAAACATCCAGCGTTGCGGTTTCAACCGGATAGTCGACCTGCTCCTGAATGGCCCAACGCACGGCGTCTTTCAGCTCGGCATCGTCCACCTCAGGTCGATCGATCAATGAAACGTTGTACAGCTCCGGTGCCAACACAAGATTGACCCGCTTGCGGGCAGGACTACGCTGCAACTCCAGCGATGCTATCTGCTGTGACAGCATTGTGTGGATGTCGCTCAACTGGTTAATCGGATCTGAGCGCAGGGCAACCGACATCTGGCCATTAACACTGCCAAACGCTGTTGCCACGCCGCGCCCGGATAGATAGACGGCAATCTGCTCCGTTTCAGACGCAGGCAGGGCAACCGCTTGCGAAAAGCGGGATTTAAGTTGTTGCATCCATGCAACTGCTGAATTCACAGACGTCTCCGGCAAAAAATGGAATGTCGTGAATTTAGTATAGAAAGGTTTTCACATTTCGCAGGCGTGCGGGGAGCGGCTCTCGTACAATGCCGTCATGCCTTTTGACGTTGTCCTTTTTGAACCCGAAATCCCGCCCAATACCGGCAATATCATCCGGCTTTGTGCAAATACAGGCGCACGACTGCATCTGATAGAACCATTGGGTTTTGAGTGGGACGATCGGCGTCTCCGCCGCGCAGGTCTCGATTACCACGAACTGACCAACGTATCGCTCCATAAAGACTACCCGGCATTTCTTGCAGCGGTGAATCCCAAGCGTCTGTTCGGTTGTACAACCAAAGGTCAGACCCTGCATACCCAGCCGCATTATCAAACTGGCGATGCCTTGATGTTCGGCCCAGAAACCCGGGGGCTCCCGGACAGTGTGCTCAACACCCTGGCTGCAGAGCAGAAAATCCGCATTCCCATGCAGGCCCAGTCACGTTCATTGAATCTTGCCAATGCGGTGTCGATTATTCTGTACGAAGCCTGGCGGCAGGTAGATTTCAGCGGCGGCGCCTGAAGGCGTCAGCCCGGGCACGCCTCAGTGTTGTACCGGGGCATCATCCGTTTTGTTGGCTTTCTGCATCGCCTGAGCATACAGCGCTTCAAAATTCACCTGTGCCAGCTGCATGGCGGGAAAGCCACCGCGAACCACCAGGCTATCAAGATTCTCCCGCACATAAGGAAACAACGTGTTAGGACAGGCAATACCAATGACCTGATGCAGCTGCTGCGCATCAAGACCGTTAATCACAAATATGCCCGCATAGTGCACTTCCGCCACAAACGCCACTCGATCACCATCGCGCTTTGAGGTGACGGTAACTGCCAGCACCACTTCATGTCGATTATCACCGAGGTTATTTACTGTTGTGTTGATGTCGACCTGGGTTTCGGGTCGCCATTGTTCGCTGAATATGCTCGGTGTGCCGGGTGATTCAAAAGAGGCGTCTTTCAAATACATGCGTTCAATGCGCAACTGCGGCTGTTGCGGCTGCGGTTCAGCGCCTGCGTTGGTTGTTTCGCTCATTTTTTAACAACCGGTAAGTTCTGTGCACGCCAGTCGGCAATGCCACCGCGAAGACGGCTCACCTGCTCAAACCCAGCCTTACGCAATTGTGTACCGGCTGAACCGGAGTGTTGACCCATTTTGCAGGCCAAAACGATCGGTTTGCCTTTGTGCGGGTTCAATTCGTCCATCCGCGTCTCGATCGCGGCAAACGGGATATTGATCGCATCCACGATATGGCCGGCCTCAAATTCGGCCTTGTCACGCAGATCCACCACCACAGCGCCCTCGTTATTGACCAGTTGCACCAGCTCCTGGGCACTGACAGCGGCACCGCCGCGGCTCATTTCATTGCGTATAAACAACGCCAGCAGCACCGCAAAGGCGCCAACAAGAAAAGGATGATTGCTGATAAACGCAAACAGCTGCTCCATGCGAGAATTCCAGGTATTAGCAATATTTTGACGGGCGCGATTATACACACCGTAGCAGGGGATATTTGTTAGAATTGCGCGTCAAAATTGACACCAGTTGAAATATGCGCCAAGTGAATTTACTCGTAGTTCTTGACGGATTTGGTTACAACGAAGCCACCGACCACAACGCCATCGCTCTGGCAGACACCCCCACCTGGGATGCTTTATGGGCTAACCAGCCGCATACCCTGATTTCCGGCTCCGGCGAAGACGTCGGATTACCCGCCGGCCAGATGGGTAATTCAGAGGTTGGCCACATGAATCTTGGCGCTGGGCGGGTGGTTTATCAGGATTTCACCCGTATTAATCGAGCCATTGAACAAGGTGAGTTTGTAAATAATCGCAGTATTAATGCTGCGTTCAAAAAGCTCGATCAATCCGGCGGTGCCCTGCATGTCATGGGTCTTCTGTCTCCTGGCGGCGTGCACAGCCACGAAGATCAGATATTCGCTTTACTCAAAGGTGCTGCTGAACGTGGCATAACAAAAATCTATCTGCACGCTTTTTTAGACGGTCGCGACACCCCTCCACGCAGTGCCGAGGCCTCCATCCGAGCAGCCCAGAATCTGTTCAAGACCATGGGCGTGGGCCAGATCGCCAGTCTTGTCGGCCGCTACTACGCCATGGATCGCGACAATCGCTGGGATCGGCAGGAGCAGGCGTACAATCTGATTGTCCGCGGCGAGGCGCCTTTTCATGCCAGCAATGCTTTGGACGGTCTCAAGCAGGCATATAAAAGAAACGAGAACGACGAATTTGTCCAACCCACCGCCATTCACAACGCAGACGAAGTACCGATAGCCTTAAAACCTGAAGATGCGGTCATTTTCATGAACTTCCGTTCAGATCGTGCAAGACAACTCACGCGCGCCATGACCGACCCGGAGTTTGATGGTTTCAAACGCCGCAGCTTTGTACCCGTCACCGAATTTGTCACGCTTACCCGCTACGCCGACGACATCACCGTGCCCTGCGCATTCGACCAGCAGCACTTCAGCAACACCCTGGGCGAGTATCTGGCGAAACTCGGCAAGACCCAGTTACGCATTGCAGAAACTGAAAAATACGCCCATGTGACCTTTTTCTTTTCCGGTGGCATCGAAACCCCGTACGATGGAGAAGACCGTATCCTGATCCCCTCACCGGACGTGGCCACTTACGATCTGCAGCCTGAAATGAGCGCTGCCGAAGTCACCGACAAACTGGTAGCCGCAATAGAATCCAGGGCCTACGACGTCATTATCTGTAACTACGCCAACGGCGACATGGTTGGGCACACCGGCCAGCTGGAACCCGCAATAAAAGCCGTGGAAACA
This sequence comes from uncultured Pseudomonadaceae bacterium, assembly GCA_965368205.1. Lineage (GTDB taxonomy): Bacteria > Pseudomonadota > Gammaproteobacteria > Pseudomonadales > Azotimanducaceae > UBA4421. The sequence goes on from CBDUMB010000029.1 coordinate 12,290, forward strand.
CTGGATGCCTGCCTGACGAGACTCACCGACGCGATTACAGCCAGCGGCGGACAGATGCTGATTACCGCCGACCACGGCAATGTTGAACAGATGAAAGATACCGTCACTGCGCAGAGCCACACCGCCCACACGCAAAACGTGGTGCCGCTGGTCTATGTGGGCCCGCAGTCACTGGAATTCAGTGACAACGGCACGCTGTCCGATGTTGCGCCAACGTTACTGGACCTGATGCATATCGACATTCCGACGGAGATGACAGGCCACTCTCTGGCAAAAATCAAAACCCAACGCAGCGCATAGCCCTACCTTTATCTATGCAGCGAGGGATCAAAAGATTAAGAGATTTCTGGCTGGTGGGTCTGATCTGCGCCGTCAGTCATGCCAGTTACGCCGCAGACGCCGACTCGGCCACCACCGCGGCTGAACTTAAATCTACCCTCGAACGCCTTAATGCGCTGGATCAGTGGTTCAGTGACGCAGAACAGCAGCGCGCCATATGGCTGGTTGAGCTGCAGCGCCAGGACCGTGAGATAGCCGCCGTCAATCTTCAGGTGGCAGATATCCGCAACCGGGTACAGGTGACAACCACCGAGTTGCAGGACCTGCAGAACCATCAGGTGGAACTTAACGAACAACGGCGTACCCAGGCACAGCTGATCGCAGAACACGTCGGCGCGGCCTACCGCCTGACGGGACAGGACTTCCTGAAACAGCTGCTGAACCAGGAGTCGCCGGATACCTTTGCACGCATGATCCGATACCACCGCCACTTCAGTGAATCCAGACTCGAAGTGATGGCGCAATACCAGGCGACGCTTGCCGAACTCGAAACCAACAGTCGCAAGCTGATTGAACAACAGGCAACCCAAAGCAGCCAACAGAAACAACTTGTTGGCGAGCAACAGGTTCTGGCCACGGAGCGCAGCAAACGTTCTGCTTTGATCGATGAGCTCGATGCGGAAACTGAATCCAAAACCCTTGACTACGAACAGCTGAAAAAAGACCGCAATCGGCTGGAACAATTGCTGGCCGAGCTGCGTCGTCGCGATACTGAATTAGACGGCAGCGCTTTCACCGCTGCAAAAGGCACCCTGCCTATGCCCGCGATCGGGCCTATACGACACGCGTTCGGCGCATCTCGCGCAGATGGGCGGCTGCGCTGGCATGGTATTGATATTGCCGCTGAACAAGGTTCACCTGTTACCGCCGTGTTTCGCGGCCGGATTATTTTTTCAGATTGGCTGCGCGGTTTTGGCCTCTTGACCATTGTTGACCACGGCAGCGACTATATGACGTTGTATGGGCACGCTGACGTCCTGTATAAGAAAGTGGGCGACTGGGTAGAAAGCGGCGAGGTCATTGCAGGCGCTGGCAACAGTGGCGGCACCCAGGACACTGGAATTTACTTTGAAGTGAGACACAAAGGTGATGCCAAAGATCCGATCAGCTGGGTGGC
>CBDUMB010000030.1:0-13631 GCA_965368205.1 uncultured Pseudomonadaceae bacterium
CTGGTGTAGCCACCGTTTTCCAGTTCTGCACCCATTTTGATCTGCGCTTCGAATTCCTGGGTGGGTCGCTGACTGACCGTATTAATGGCGCCTGCTATCGTGCTCTTACCAAACAACGCACCTTGTGGACCTCGAGCCACCTCTATCCTTTCCATATCAAGGAACGCTGACTCCAGGCACTTACCGCGCCCGCAATACACATCGTCGATATACACCGGCACTGAAGAATCGAAGGCCAGGTTGGTAATACCTGAACCCAAGCCACGGATCCTTACCGCCCAGCTACCAAAAGTCTGCTGTACCTGCAGACCAGGCACAAAATTCTGCACATCGCTCATATCGCGAATATCAAACGTGTCAATAAATTCACCCGTCACCACGCCTACAGATATCGGTACATCCTGCAAACTGGCCTCCCGTTTTGTGGCTGTCACCACAACTTCTTCAAGTACTGTCTGCCTTTCTTCAGCAACCACAACAGCACTACTTAAACAGCCTGCGGCTGTAAGTATCGCCGTCAGGCTAAAGTGACTAAGGCTGAATCTTTTCATTCTCATCTCCCCGTTAAAATACTTAACCATCTCTCTTCTCCATTATTGCAAGCTTGTCTATTTACAGACAATCCTGCCGACGCCTCCAAAACGCCGCTTCAACTCAAATTAGTAGACTGCCAGGCCACTAACTGAAGTTGGTTTTCTACTTCCTGCCAGACCGATAAAAATCTGGCATTTAACAATTTTGTTTCACCGTCACGTACCGCGCTGCCGCGCAGCACACCCTGGTGGATATAGCTTCCGCCAGCATGTAACACCCGGTCCTGCGTCATCTCTAACGTTTTATACGCCACGGTTCTCTCTGCAAGCGCTTGCATCACCTCAGCTTTAGACTCGATCTTACCCGAAGAGTGCGTCCAGACTAAATCGTCAGACAGCAATTGCGCTAAAGCATCGGTGTCAGCAGTGATCATTGCCTGCCGCCGCTGACCATCAGCTTCTAACAACCGTTCTCGATCACTCACCGCCAGCTCCCGGCAAATACCAGACTGGTGAGGTCCACGCACGCTCACGTATCCAACGATCCGCTTGTGGGAATTCATCACAACGCCCTTCACGCTCGCACCGGTACGCACTCCACCGTGGTGTAGGTACCTGCAGCACCCTCGCGTACCAGAATGCCGGATCTTGAGCTTGCAGGTTTTTGTCCTGCCATTGCACGCAGATGTCAGCAGCGCCATCTTTATTCTGCCAGACGTCTACAACCTCTTCGTGTAACTCGCCATTCTCCAGATAGCCTTTAACAATCTGCACCGTACCAACAGGTGAGTGATCAGCTTGCACCTGAATACGGAAAAACGCGTTGTCTACCTGATTGAGTACTCCGCCCATGGGGACCGAAGCCGCTTGCGCATCGGTGGTGCAACTGAGTGATTCTGGTGCGGCATCGAGCCTGACGCGCAGACGCGGGCCACTGGTGGCATACACTTCACGACGTTTCAGCGCAGCAAAAATACTCTGCCGCGTGTTTTCTTCTGCCCACACCGCGACCAAGCCTCCAGGATTCCAGTCCACTCGAAGCATGGTGCGATCAAAATCACCAAACCCGAATACGGTACCCGGCCAGGTTTCTTCATCAACAAAACCACCGGTGCCTGAGTGATTGTCTGTTGACCCGATAAAACCCAGCTGCAGAGGATTCAGTGCTCGCTCGCCAGAGCGCTCATAAGCGTACAAGCCGCGCAGCAGCAAGCGCCGCACATAGCCACTTCGCATTTGCTCCCACTCCGCCTCAACATACCCGTCGGCAGCCGTCGGCACGGAGTTTTTTGTCAGGTACAATTCGAAATTACAGTCCTCGTCGGTTTGACCAAACCCGGACAGACATTCGCTGTTGCCTTTTTCCTGATGAATTTCGACCAGGCGTTCGTACCTCGCCCGCAACGCCAATTCATCTGGAGACTCGGTTTCGACATCAAAGCTCTTGCCGTCACCCATGTTTGTATTGTGGGGTATGGCGATCACGTCACAACCATTTTCCGGCAAACACTGCCGCTCCAGTTCCTGCCACAGCTTGTGCGGTGTGGGGTAGCGCATGTAATCAATGGCATCAGGCGTCACATTATCGTTTGCGAAAATCAGATTTCGGTGGTTGTGGCTGTAATCAGGTGTTGCGGACCATTCAAACGCTACAAACGAAGTGAAACTGCAGGGGTCGTTGGCTTCATTTGCCTGATCCTGCACGCGTTGCCACTGGGACAAATGCGCCGAGGCACAAAGTTCAGGCTGCTCTTCACACAACGGTGTTGGTTGGGGTTTGGCTTCAGTGATGGTTGGCAGGACATAGTTACGAAACACCTCAGAGCCTGTCTGCGGTGTATTTTTCTCAGTGAGGATATCGCAATACGGATGGTCACTGGCCACCGGGTCTGTACAAATGTACATCAGATTGAACCACTCGGCGTGATCTGTCACGGCCATGAAGTCCAGTGGCCGTGGCATGCTGACCGAATTGCCATCCGGCAACGGTATCGGTGCACCCTTGGCAAAAGCATACGCCTGGGCTGGCGTTGTCGCCGTGCCGTACCCCCAGGCATCCAGGGAATAACCCGAATGCACATGCAGGTCGCCCCAGTAGATGTGCTTTTCGCCGGCAACCGAACCTGGACAGGTGTCTGCAGCCACAATAGGACTCAGCACAATGAGGCAGGCGCAAGCAACAAGCTTGAGCAGGCACTGCCGATGTCTATATAGGGCCCTCACAGCCAACTATATCGGTCCGTTAGCAGGCAGGCCAACTAAAAGACGGCCGTATATTTCAGTACTGACATCCAGATCAAAAACCGTATGACAGGAGGCTGTATTCAAGTCCCGTAAGGCGCGCTGCAATGGGTTGTCCAGAAAATGTGCACTGGCGCCACACGCTTCCACCACATCGCGAACCACGTTTCGCGAACGCCTGACAAGATGTCCAATTTCAACCCGCAGGCGTGCACGATCAATATCAGGGCAGGGTTCGCCGCGCTCACCCCAGCTTTCGACCTCTCCCGCCACATGAAACAGCTGATCAACAATGGCATCCATTTCGACTCTGGCATGCGCCAGGCGGGACTGGGCCAGGGCACGTTCACCTTGCTTGCTTGTTGTGCCATAAACCGTGCGACCCTGCATGCGCTGTTCAAACAGGCGCACTGCATTTTTCGCCGCACCCACCAACGGCGCGGTTGCCGTCAGGCCAAGCACAGGGAGCATGGGCATTTTGTAGATTGGCGAATCGTGCAGACGCGCCCCGGGACTGTTGCCATCGCGCACCAGAGAAAGATCCACCAATCGGTGTTCGGGCACAAAAACGTCTTTGATTTCGATGTCGTTACTGCCGGTACCCACCATGCCTTCGACATACCAGGTATCAATGATTTCTGCCTCTTCAACCGGCAGCACAAACATGCCCATCATAGGTGCGTCCTGACCCGGGACGGGGGTGAGCACACCCACCATAACCCAGTTGGCATGCATGACACCGGTACCCCACTGCCAGCGACCGCTGATGCGATAACCGCCATCTACAGGGGTTGCCTTACCATTGGGCGCGAGGCTGCCCGGGGCAATGATATAGGGATGAGAACCAAACAGATCGTCCTGGGCAGCCTGGTCGTACAGTGCCAGCAGCCAGTTGTGCTCCATACAGAAGGTGGTTACCCAGGCGTGTGAGGTGCAGCCTTCACCCAGGGCGATACCCACTTCCATAAATCCGCTCAGCGAGTATTCGTAGCCGCCATATTTTTTGGGCACAAACCAGCGGTAAGCGCCGGTATCTTCGATAGCCTGCATGACGGTATCGACGGGCTTACGCTGTTGTTCGGCCAACGCCGCGTTCTCACTCAACATGGGTGCAAGAGCAGATAACGACTCGATCAAAGCGCGCTCGCCATCAGATATGTGATGCCCCGACATCGTGGTTCGACCCGAATACGCGACGGCGGCATCTGTTTTTGCAGAGGCGCCCTGCATGATCGTTCCTTCCGCCATAATTCTCTCCCCAGGATACCTACAAGCGATTGGTGCGTTTCATTCTACTTGCTTAACGCTCAAGATCAATATACTTTGATTGCTAAGTACTTCCGGCCGTATGAAGAGGGATCATGCCAAACTGGGAACGTGAATTTGTCTCCTGCACTTCTGCCACCAGCGCACGTAACGGCGCCGGTTTTAACCCTTGCCAGGGCCTCTACTTCAAGCCCAGTGGCAAACCGGTAAAAACAGCACTCATCGCAACTCACTACAACGTTGACTTCAGCGAGCATTACCTCGGCCCTTATATGGCAGAGCGTGGTTTTGGTTTTCTCGGCTGGAACACCCGCTTTCGCGGCAACGAAGCATTTTTCCTGCTGGAACATGCACTTATTGACATCGGCGCTGGCGTCAAATGGCTGCGTGAAACCGCCGGCATCGAAAACATTGTCATCCTTGGCAACTCCGGCGGTGGCTCCCTGATGGGCGCTTATCAATCACAGGCCCTCGGCGTCACCATGTCTGCCACGCCGGGTCTCAAAATACCGGCTGCGCTGCATGACCTGATACCTGCAGAGCTCTATATATCCCTGTGCGCTCACCTTGGACGCCCGGAAGTGCTCACCGATTGGTTTGACCCGTCCATCACAGATGAGCGCGACCCAACCAGTATTGACGAAAGTCTCAACATGTTTAACCCGGACAACGGGCCACCCTACGCCGCTGATTTCATAGAGAAATATCGAGCCGCCCAGCGGGCACGCAATCACCGCATAACCGACTGGTGTTATGCGGAACTGGAACGCCTGGCAGAACTGGGTATGACTGATCGGGCGTTCAACATGTATCGCACCTGGGCTGATCTGCGGCTGATGGATGGCACCATGGATCCATCTGAACGGGAAGTTGGACGCTGTTACGCCGGCGATCCGAAAACTGCCAATTTCTCTCCCAGAGGCATCGGCTTGAACAATACATTGCGCACCTGGCTGTCTATGTGGTCATTGCGCGATTCGCACTGCAGCGGCACCGAACATCTGAGTCGAATATCTCAACCAGCGCTGGTGATTCAAAGCACAGGAGATACCGGCGTATTCCCCAGCGATGCCAAATCGATCTACGACACGCTGGCAAGTACGGACAAACATCTTGAGATGATCCCTGGCGACCACTATCTGGAAAACCCGGGTGATGCACGCGATAAAGTCGCAGACATGATTGTCGATTGGTTGCGCACCAAAGGAGGCTGAATATGCCGCAAACGGCCAAGCCGCTGCCACGCAACCCCTACCTGGAACCTATGCACAGCATGGGTTATCTGACCCGAGTGAACTTCCGCATGTTCTCCAGAGCTTTGGAGAAGTTGACTCTGCCCCACGGCGTAAGTGCCGGACAATGGCGATTGCTCAGAGTGCTGTGGGAAGAAGACAACATCACACAAAGAGAATTAAGCGAGCGCACCGGCACCAAAGAAGCAACCACGGTGCATGCTGTACGCAGCCTTGTTGAAGCGGGTTTTGCCAAGCGCACGCGCAGCAAAGACGACAAACGCAAAGTCTTCATCACTTTAACGCCACGGGCACACAATTTGCGCGCAACACTGATGCCGAAGGTGGTCACCGTTAACGAGATTGCACTTGCCGGCATTGATCCCAGAGAGGTCGATATTGCCAGAAAAGTTCTCGCGCAGACTTATGCAAACCTTAGCGATCATCTTGGAGAAACCCATGTTTGAATATCCGATCCTACCCACCTCGTTGGTAGGCAGTTACGCCCAACCGGACTGGCTGATCGACAAATCACGCCTGGGTGCGCGCCTCCCGCCCAGAGTTGTTCTGCATGAATTGTGGAAACCCGCACCAGAGGATTTAGAAGAAGCGCAGAACGATGCAACGCTGATTGCCCTGGATGATCAGCGACGCGCCGGTGTGGACATTGTCACCGATGGCGAAATGCGGCGCGAAAGCTATTCCAACAGATTTGCAAACGCTTTGGAGGGTGTAGACATAGACAACCCCGGCGAAGCCATCGACCGAACTGGTAAAAAAGTGCCTGTGCCTCGTGTCACCGGCGCAATCAGACGCCGGGCAGCAGTAGAAGCGCCGTTTATCGCTTTCCTCAAAGCACATACCAACAAACCCATTAAAATTACCCTGCCGGGGCCTTTCACGCTGGCACAACAAGCTGACAATCAGTTCTATAAAGACGACGGCGATCTGGCAATGGCCTACGCCGACGCTGTTAACGAAGAACTCAGAGATCTTTTTGCAGCGGGCGTGGATATCGTACAACTGGACTAACCTTATGTGCAGGCGCGTCCGGAGGCTGCTCGAGAGTACGCGGTGGCCGCTATTGACCGCGCCTTACAGGGCGCCTCAGGCCCCACCGTCCTGCATGTCTGTTTCGGCTACGGCAAACATGTCGACAACAAACCTGAAGGATATGCATTCCTTGGGGAGCTGGATGCCTGCAGCGCAGATGAAGTATCGATTGAATGTGCCCAACCCAAACTGAAAATGGATTTACTCTCCTGCCTGCCTAACAAAAAAGTACACGTTGGTGTATTGGACCTGCGTGATACAACACCTGAAACACCAGAGATTGTTGCTGATCGCATCCGCGCCGCGCTTAAGGTCATACCTGCGGAGCAGATTGTGGTCGCACCAGACTGCGGCATGAAATACCTGTCACGTGAGGTTGCCTTCGAAAAACTCCACAACATGGTACTAGGCAGAGACATTGTAAGAGCAGAGATCTCATGAGCGCCGAACATCACTACGTTGTTGTCACCTTCAAAACAACGCCAGACAACCAGCGCCAGGCGGTGGATGACATTGCCAGCTATGTCGACAGCTTCCTCAGCCAACAGCCGGGTTTTATCCAAAGCCAGCTCCTGGCAAGCAACGATGGCCAGACCCTTGTACACCAGGCCCAATGGACAAATGAAGCCGCATTCCAGGCCGCCGGCGTGTTGGCACGCGAGCATCCCGACCTGCCTAAACTGATGGCCTACGAGCCCAAAGGTATTGGCTGCCGCCAGATGCGAACATTCTGACCGGCCATTTCGCACGATGCGCATAAAAGCGATTCACGAAAAGACCGTTAACCTGCAGGGCGACATCGCCAATGCGGTGGTCGATTTTTCGAAACATACGGTTTCGCTGGTTGCCGTGGTCAGCGACCAGATTAAAAACGGTAAAGCGATCACCGGTCTGGCGTTCAACTCCATAGGTCGTTTTGGTCAGGGCGGCATTCTGCGCGAGCGCATGATGCCCCGCCTGCTGGAGGCAGATCCAGCATCACTATTGAGCGCACGCGGCAATCGCTTTGATCTGACAAAAGTGTCTGCCACCATCATGCGCGATGAAAAACCCGGTGGGCACGGCGATCGTGCCGGTGCAGCGGCTGCACTGGAGCTGGCGTTCTGGGATCTCAACGCAAAACTCGCAGACGAGCCTGCCTATCAACACATCGCAATGACACTAGAACAGGCACCACCCGTGCTGGGCGCAGAAGTCTATGCCGCAGGCGGCTACTACTATCCAGGCGCATCAAGCGACCACTTAGCCGATGAGTTGAAGTCCTATCAGGACCAGGGGTATCAGTCCTTCAAAATCAAAATTGGTGGCGCCTCGCTAACAGAAGACATGCAACGCATTGAAGCTGCTATCAAAATTGCGGGCAGTCCAGGTGCTGTCGCTGTAGATGCCAACGGGCGCTTCGACCTGCCCACAGCACTGACCTATGCAGAACAACTGGCCACCTACAACCTGCGCTGGTATGAAGAACCAGGAGATCCGTTAGACTACGCCCTGCTGGCAGAACTTGGCGAGCACTACCACGGCATAATTGCCACCGGTGAAAACCTTTTCAGCGCGGCTGATACCCAGAATCTGATGCGCTATGCCGGCCTGCGTCCTGACAAAGACATTCTGCAGATGGACCCGGGTTTATCCTACGGCCTGACCGAATACAAGAAAATACTGCAGGTCACTGGCGACGCTGGGTTCCCCAGGACACGGTGCATTCCTCACGGTGGTCACCTGATCAATCTGCACATTGTCACCGCGCTGGGGCTGGGGGGTTGTGAAGCCTATCCTGGTGTATTCAACCCGTTTGGCGGCTATTCCGCACAAAGCCGGGTTACCGACGGACGGGTATTTCCCAGCGACGCACCGGGCTTCGGCCTGGAGCAGAAAACAGAATTAGTACCTTTTATCGAGGGTCTGCTGGAAAGCTGAAATGAATATATTTGTTGTAGGTTGCGGAGCTATGGGATCGATCTATGCGGCCCTGCTTGCTTCTGCAGGCCATGACGTCTCTGTCGTCGACCCCAATGAAGATCACATCAACACAATCAACGCGCACGGCCTGCGCGTCAGCGGCGCAAGTGGCGATCGCACCGTGAAGCTGCAGGGCTATACCACTCCGCCCGCGAAGCCAACAGACCTGATCATCTGCGCGGTGAAAGCCCGTTTTATCGAGTCTGCAGCCGCCTCTCTGCAATCCCTTATCGCCCCCCACACGCGCGTGCTGACCATCCAGAACGGACTCGGCAGTGCAGAAATAGTTGCAAACCACGTGGGTGAGGAACGCCTGCTGGTCGGGGTTGCGCAGGGGTTTGGCGCTTCACTTCCGGAACCCGGTTTTGCACACCATAACGACATGAAAGCCATCCGCATGGGGGCGTACGACAGCCTTGCTTATGATGAGGTCAGCAGCATTGCTCAAGTATGGGCAGATGCCGGGTTTGATGCCGCCCCAGTTATCGACATCGCTGCTATGCAATGGGAGAAACTCATCTGCAACGTTGCCTATAGCGCACCTTGCGCCATTTCAGGCTTGAGCGTAGGTGACGTCGTCGATCACCCGCATATGAGTATTGTCAGCAGAGCTGCTGCACGGGAAGCTTTTGACGTGGCCACAGCCCTAGGCATGACACTGCGGTTTACTGACCCCGAAAAGGAGATAAGAGACTTTGCAGAACGCATGCCCAATGCCAAACCCTCCGTATTGCTGGATCTGCAAGCAGGTCGCATCAGCGAAGTAGACGTGATTAACGGCGCAATACCACGACAGGGTGCGAAAGTGGGCCTCAACGCGCCTGTTAACGCAACCTTAACTGAACTGGTTCAGACGCTGGAATTAAAAAGCCGTTCTTGATGGCACCAACCGGATAACCGCACACTGTTTGTGTGATCCGCTTACCAGTTTAGATCTCTAACCACGACCGAAAGATCTACGACTCTACCAAGCGCAAGGTCTGACCACATCGATTTGTCTATCATAGGCTTTATCGCAAACCACTAACGGGTGCCCGCAGACCAGATGATCGATATCACTTACCTACTGCTGGGCGGTCTGGTCATCTACTTCATCGTGGTTTTCAACCAACTGATCGCTGCACGCAACAGTTGCACCAATGCCAGAGCGGGCATTGACGTGAATCTGGCGCGACGCCACCAGCTCATTCCCAACCTAGTAACGGTGGTTAGTGGATACGCTGCTCATGAGAAAGACACTCTCACTGCAGTGACTTTAGCGCGAAGCCAGGCGATAGATGCTTTAGGCGGCGCGCAGAGTGCTGGCGCGGAAGCAGGCCTGGCTCAGGCATTAGCTCTGTTAAACGTCCGCCTGGAAGCTTACCCGGAGTTGCGGGCCCAGGGCCCTTTTATCAATCTGATGAAAAATCAGACCGAAGCAGAGGAACAGATCTCAGCCTCACGGCGGGCCTTCAATGCCCATGTGATGCTTATGAACAACCTCGTGCAGCAATTTCCAACCCTGATTGTTGCCAAACTGTGCGGCTTCAGCACGCAGACGCCTTACGCTGCCGAAACAAGCGCCCAGCAGGCGCCCATCGTGAACCTGGCTGGCTAATCCTATTGAACGCTCGGAGCTGGCAGGACAGCAAATCTGCACATCTGACCGGACTGGAAGACACGTTTCAAACTTTGGAACGTCAGCGCCGCCAGGCTATCAGGGCATTCTGGCTCACGTTGTGCAAAGCCTTGTTGTTGCTGCCACTTTGTTTGTTGCCTGCATTACTCTTCTTACCGATTAACGATGTTATTGTTTTGCAGACACTGACAGAACAGAGCGCATCGTCTCTAGGCTGGGATGCTGAAGGGGAAGCAAATCTTGCCATGGGCTTTTTTATCGGTGGCTCGATCTGGTTCTTCGGCGGATTGTATCTTCTGCTGCGTTACTTCAACCGGCGTGGGCGAGAACCCGGCTGGGCCTACCTGCGTGACTATAAATCTACAATCTTCGGCAGGATTTGCGCTTCACATTTCCCGGGACTTGCTTACAGGCCTGACAACGGAATTCCATGGCGCATCCTTGATGACAGCAACCTGTTTCCCTGGACCAGTGACTGGTACCAGAGTGAAGATCTCTTCGAAGGCCGCGTACAGCAGACTGATATTACTTTTGCAGAAGCGCATGCTAAACGAGAGCGCCGCCGGGTGACCGGAGACGGCGTCGAAACGTATCTGGACAGCTACTTTCGCGGCATCATTTTCATTGCTGACTTTCATAAACACTTTCACAGCACAACCCGCATCACGCCGGCAGGTGAAAAGCAGAAACGTGTCCGCAAGCAGAAAGAAGTTGTGCTTGAGGACCCGGAGTTCCAGATCCAGTTTGCCACGGTAAGTACCGACCAGACGGATGTACGCTACATATTGAGTACCAGCATGATGCAGCGAATCCTGTCGGTGCACAGAAGATTTCCAAAGCTACGGATTCTTTTTCAGAAAGATCAGATGATCATGCTGCTACCCACCGGTAAAAATCGTTTTGAGCCGTCTCTGTATAAACCCGCCGATTGTGCAGGACAGATCAACAGCTTTATTCGTGATGTTGAAGCGCTGCTCGCTCTGGTTGACGAACTCAGCCTGAACCTGCGGATATGGTCAAAGTCCTGACATGACCCGAGCAGGAAATTGTTGTCCCTTTCGCGTATACTCGACGCCTTCGCTGGTTATGAGTCATTTAACGATCAATGCCTTTTTGTGCAGCTGGGATTCATGCGAATCCGACCAAAACCAACACACCTACAAAGAGGGCTGACGCAATCTGATGAAAAAACCGAATTATTCCCATGAAAAACGCCAACGCGAATTAGCGAAACAGAAAAAGAAAGAAGCAAAGAAACTCAACAAGGCCAAACAAGGAGCCGACAGTGAAGAAGAAACAACCCGAATCGAATCCTAACTCAGCATTACGTCGTGAAGCGCTGGCTTCTGATGTAGAGCGTTTTCTGAACTCCGGAAATAAAATCGAACAGATTCCTACCGGCGTATCCGCTCAGGCAAACTTTGCTCCCGGCAAGCCACGGCAGGCAGCCCAGGACAACACCAAAAAGACTGAGACGCCCAGCACCACTGAGACCCCCAGTACTACTGATACCCCCAGCACTTAAGATGCGTTTTTGATCCATTTGCGAAGATAATGAAAATGTCTAAATGGGGCGTTTTCCTGGCAGGTTGGATCGTTATCTTGTTTGGCGCGGGGCTCGCCCATTTCATCCAGACATCTTCTGATGTCAACATCAAAGACATTCGGTTTCAAAGCGCAAACGGTAAAACGCTGAGCGCACTGTTGTATCTGCCTGCCAGCGCCACCGCCGACAACAAAGCCCCTGCCATCCTCGCCGTACACGGCTATATCAATTCACGTGAAGTGCAATCCGGGTTCGCCATCGAATTTGCCCGCCGCGGTTATGTTGTTCTTGCTTTAGACCAGACCGGCCACGGTTATTCAGACCCTCCCGCTTTCAGTGAAGGATTCGGTGGGCCGGATGCACTGCAATACCTGCACGCGCTGGACATGGTGGATACGGAAAATATCGGCCTGGAAGGACACTCGATGGGTGGCTGGGCAGTGCTTGCCGCAGCTGCAGCCATGCCTGATGGTTATCGCTCTATTGTCCTGCAGGGTTCAAGTACCGGCCCTCCGTTTGCGGCTGACGGTACACCCACCTGGCCACGAAATCTGGCGGTTGTATTTGCCCAATTCGACGAGTTTGCTGAACTTATGTGGGGTGTGGCACGCGCACAGGACATTAATCAGAGCGCCAAACTACAGACTCTGTTTGGCACCGATAAAGGTGTTCTGGCAAACACCCTGTACGGCAATATCGATGACGGTACAGGGCGTATGCTGATGCAGCCATCAGTCACTCATCCAGGCAACCACCTTTCACATGAATCCATCGCTGATGCATTGGACTGGTTCTCGCAAACCCTGACGGGAGGGCAGGATCTGCCGTCATCAAATCAGATCTGGTTTTTCAAGGAAATCGGTACACTGATTGCCTTTATCGGACTGGTTGTTCTCATCCTTGGCAGCCTGCGTCTTTTTCTGAATCTCGAATTCTTCAGCAGCCTGGCAGGCTCAACCGGTGAGGCGGCGTTCAGCCAAAGAAGCGCAAAGTGGTGGTTGCTGGCTACCCTGAGCGCTTTCGTCCCGGTCTTTACCTTTTACCCACTTTTCTCATGGGCGGAGGCTTTGTTTCCACCCAACACCTGGTTTGCCCAGGGTATTACCAATCAGATTGTGCTCTGGGCATTGGTCAATGCAGCTTTCGCGACGGCACTCATGAAACTGACTTCTTCTTCCGGCATTACACACAACGCCGAGTTACCCGGACGCAGCTTAGCGCTCGGATGCCTTACCGTTGGTGTTGCCTACCTTGCGGTTATCATCGTGGATGCGGTGTTCACCGTTGATTTCCGCTTCTGGTTTGTAGGCCTTAAAGCCATGAGCGTGCAACAGTTCCAGCTGGCGCTGATCTACGTTGTACCCTTTCTCATTTATTTCATCGGCGTGCTCAGGCCTTTGCATTTAGGCATGAGCGTATCTGGTGATGGCTGGCTGACGTGCTATACAGCCAACGCGCTGGCTATGATGGGCGGTTTCCTGTTATTTCTGTTAGCTCAATATGGTTATCTTTTCAGCGCGGGTACACTGCTGACACCAGGCGAACCACTGAACACCATTGTGATGATCCAGTTTGTGCCCCTGCTTCTGATCGTCGCCGTTATCAGCACTTATGCCTTCCGTCGAACGGAACGCTATCTACCGGGGGCCGTCGTAAACGCGCTGTTTGTTACCTGGTATATTGTTGCCGGACAAGCCACACAAGTCGCCTGAGGGGTTTGTTCGGCCTGCTTTGCGGAGAAAAGACATGAACACAACGCTGTTTCGGCAATCGGTCTGGATCGCTTTATTTTCCATCGTTCTAGTCTGGTCAGGCATCCGACCTCACGACTACCCAACCTGGGTCCTGGAAGTAGGACCGGCGATCATCGCTGCAGCGGTGTTGTGGTACACCCGGAAATCCTTTCCCCTGACACCGCTGACATACGTCCTCATCCTGATTCACTGCATCATCCTCATGGTTGGCGGACATTACACCTACGCCAAAGTCCCTTTGTTCGACTGGATCGCTGAAGTCTTCAACAGTGACCGAAACAACTACGATAAGGTGGGCCATTTTGTACAAGGTTTCGTACCCGCTATTGTTGCGCGGGAAATTCTGATCAGAAAAGCCGTTGTTAACGGCGATCGCTGGCGAGCCTTTCTGATTATCTGTTTTTGCCTTGGCTTCAGCGCGTTTTA
>CBDUMB010000031.1:0-13581 GCA_965368205.1 uncultured Pseudomonadaceae bacterium
AGCGGCGCAAAAAGCGGCGCAAGAAGTGGAGCGCTCCTGATCATGGGCGTCATTATCGGCACCCCGGGGTCCGCCACCGCCACCCGCGTCATGTTGCTCGGCAGCGGCGAACTGGGCAAAGAAGTTGCCATTGAATTACAGCGTCTGGGCGTGGAGGTGATTGCGGTGGACCGCTATCCCCGTGCACCAGCTATGCAGGTTGCCCACCGGAGCCATGTCATCAATATGCTTGACGGCGCGGTGCTGGCAGCGGTGATTGCCCAGGAGCAACCTCACCTTGTGGTACCTGAAATAGAAGCCATTGCCACAGCCACACTGGTTGACCTGGAGCGTGATGGTTTGCGTGTCATTCCTACCGCGCGCGCAGCGCAGCTGACCATGGACCGGGAAGGCATCCGGCTGCTCGCGGCGGAAACTCTGGGTATCACGACATCGCCTTTCGTGTTCGCCGCAGATGAGCAGGAATACGCGCGGGCTTTAGAGCAGGTAGGATTTCCCTGTGTGGTGAAACCCGTGATGTCCAGTTCCGGCAAAGGTCAATCGCTTGTCGCGGATGCCGGGCAGGCGCAGGTGGCGTGGGATTATGCTCAGCAGGGTGCGCGTGGAGGTGGTGGCAAGGTCATCGTCGAGGGTTTTGTCGATTTTGATTACGAGATTACGTTGCTGACTGTGCAGCATGTCGGTGGCGTTTCATTTTGTGCGCCAATCGGCCACCGCCAGGCGGGCGGGGATTATCAGGAATCCTGGCAGCCCCAGGCTATGTCATCTGTTGCGCTGAAGGAATGTGAACGTATTGCCGGGCTGGTGACCGGGGAACTGGGTGGTTACGGTCTGTTTGGTGTGGAGTTTTTCATTAAAGATGATGAGGTGTATTTCAGTGAGGTCAGCCCGCGGCCCCATGATACGGGTATGGTCACCCTCATCAGTCAGGATCTATCTGAGTTTGCCCTGCATGCTCGCGCTATCTTAGGACTGCCGATACCCAATATTGCATGCCGTGGCCCGGCGGCCTCAGCTGTTGTGCTGGTCGAAGGGGATTCTGATCAGGTGTCTTTTTCCGGACTGGAAGCGGCGCTGGCTGAGCCGGATACGCAATTGCGCCTGTTCGGCAAGCCTGAGGTGCGCGGAGAGCGGCGCATGGGCGTTGCGCTGGCGCTAGGTGAAACCATAGAGCAGGCTCGATCGAAAGCCAGTGCGGCCGCTGCAGCGGTGAAGCCAAGTGTGTGACCGTCGAGTCAGGACTAGCGCTTGGCAAACAAATCGGCGCAGACTATAGTTGCGTGGTGAACATCAAGCCCTTGCCACTTCTGCCTACGTCATCGCTGCCTCTTCTGGCAGTGCAACTGCTGCTGCCGGTGGCACCGGCAACTATTTAATACCCCAGGGTCCAAGCACCCACCCAGAAACCAGAAACACTCAAAACCAGGCTTGCCTTGGTGAGTCTCTGGCGTGAATCAGACAGACGACAATTTGCGCAGCAGCGCAGCAACAAACAAAGGAAATATTGGCATGAGCCAACGTCATATTTCAGGACGCGCCCAAGGCGCGATGCCTTTTCAAAAATACCACGCTTTTAAGCCCATCGATCTGCCGGACCGCCAGTGGCCCAGCAAGGTGCTGACCCAGGCGCCACGCTGGTGCAGTGTTGATCTACGTGACGGCAATCAGGCGCTGATCGATCCCATGAACGTTGATGAAAAGCTGCAACTCTGGGATCTGTTGCTGGAGATTGGCTTTGCGGAAATAGAGGTGGGGTTCCCGGCCGCATCCCAACCTGACTTTGACTTTATCCGCAGGATTATTGATGAAGACCGGATTCCCGATGGTGTCAGCATTCAAGTACTTTGTCAGGCGCGTGCGGAGCTTATCGAACGTACTGTGGAAGCGCTGCAGGGTGCGTCCAGCGTGATTTTCCACCTCTACAACTCCACGTCTGAGCTGCAGCGCAGGGTGGTGTTTGATATGGATCGTCAGGGGGTCATCGACCTGGCTGTACAGGGCACTGAAATTGTTAAGCAGGGTCTCAAGGATTTTGATGCTGATGTGACGTTTGAGTATTCTCCTGAAAGCTTCACGGGCACCGAACTCGATTTTGCCGCGGAAATCTGCACTGCAGTTGCGGACACCTGGGGTGCAACCCCGGAGCAGCCGATGATCATTAATCTGCCGTCCACGGTGGAAATGTCGACACCCAATATTTATGCAGACCAGATTGAGTGGTTTATAAGGAACTTCCCTCGACGAGACTCAGCGGTGATCAGCCTGCACACACACAACGACCGCGGCACCGGTGTGGCTGCAACTGAGCTGGGATTGATGGCGGGAGCCGACCGTGTTGAAGGGACTCTGTTTGGTAACGGCGAACGCACAGGTAACTGTGATCTGGTTACGATGGCCATGAACCTGTTCAGTCAGGGTGTTGACCCGGAGCTCGATTTTCGAGCCATGCCCAGAATTCGTGAAACTGTTGAAGCCGTTAACAAGCTGGCTGTCGCTGAACGTCACCCCTATGCCGGCGATCTGGTTTTCACGGCATTTTCAGGCTCCCACCAGGATGCGATCCGCAAGGGTATGTCCAAGGTGGACCGCAACAGCTGGGAAGTTCCCTATCTGCCCATTGATCCAGCTGATGTGGGTGGGTCGTATAAAGAATCCGTCAGGGTCAACAGTCAGTCTGGCAAGGCAGGTATAGGCTTTCTGTTAGAAGAACATTATGGCGTAGCGTTGCCACGTGACATTCTGGTCGAGTTCAGCACTGAAGTGCAGAAGCTCACAGAGGAGCTTGATCGTGAAGTTAAGCCCAGTGAGATATTCGATCGCCTGGTCGAGACCTACACAAATCAGGATGGTCCTTACAAGCTGATTGACTATGACCTGCTCAGCGGCCGTGAACAGGATCAGCGGTGTGTGGCCAGAATTGAAGTATCTGAAAGCACAGTGACTGTTGATGCTGAAGGTAGCGGTCCGATAGAAGCCTTTGTTAATGCGCTGGTGGAAACTTTAAACGAGCCGTTAACTGTGGTGGCTTATCACGAGCATTCGCTGGGTGAGGGCAGTGACGCCCAGGCCATATCTATCCTGGCGATTGATGATGAGTCTGATGGCAGTCGTTGTTATGGCATCGGTGTGAGCCGAAACACCATTACGGCTTCGCTTTATGCCATTATCTCAGCCATGAACCGTCGTTGGGCCAAGGCTTGATAGAGCGCGTCAGCGGTTAGTATTCCTCGTCATGATCCACCGGTTTGAGCTTTTCAAGCCGGCGGATTTTCAGATTTTTGATCATGTTGTCGTTGATCTGCAAGGTTTCGATCTGATATTCATCAATCTGTATACACAGGTTGGATTCCGGAATTGTTTCCAGGTACTCGAGCACCAATCCGTTTAGCGTGCGCGGGCCTGTCAGTGGCAGTTCCCAGTGCAGAGCGCGATTGATTTCCCTTACAACAGCTGAACCGTCGATGACATAGGCATCATCTTCCTGGGGGGATATCTCCGGCATGTTGGAGGCGTAGTCACTGGTGAATTCGCCAACAATTTCTTCCAGGATGTCTTCCAGCGTAACAATACCCTGCACATCCCCGTACTCATCAACCACTAACGCTATGCGTTGTTTTTCTTTCTGGAAGTTCAACAGCTGGGTATGCAGGGGGGTTGCTTCGGGCACATAGTATGGTTCACGTGTCAGCTGCATGAGATCGGCTTTGGTGAAGGTGTCCATATTAACCAGTCGTGCCATACGCCGCAGGTGCAGAATGCCCAGCACATTGTTGATGGACTCTTTGTAGATGGGTAGCAGCGTGTGTTGACTGGTTGCTGCAGCATCAAGGATGTCATTTATATCGGCTTCGATGTCGATACCCACAATTTCGCTTCGTGGCACCATGATGTCGTTGACCGTTACAGATTCAAGGTCGAGCAGACGTACCATCATGCTCTGACGTTCCCCAACTGAGACGGCGCCTTCGTTTACAACTGTTCTCAGTTCTTCGGTTGAGAGGTTCTCATTATCTTCGCCCTGGTGCGGGGAAAACAGGCGCACCAGGGCGTTGCTGAACCAGTTGATGAAAGCCACTACCGGATATAGCAGTTTGAGCAGCGGCTGCAGGATGTAAACCGAGCGAAACGACCAGCCTTCAGGATGTAACGCAGCAAGTGTCTTAGGCGCCACCTCGGCAAAAATCAGGAAGGTTATGGTCAATACCCAGGGTGCCAGCAGCACGCCGGTATCACCGTATAAGCGCAGGCCGATAACCGTTGCGATGGTGGCGGCAGAGAAGTTAACCAGGTTGTTGCCTACCAGAATAACGCCCAGTAGACGGTCGGGACGACGCAGCAGGCGGTTCGCTTTGCGGGCCCCTTTGTGGCGTTGTTTAACCAGGTGTTTAAGACGATAGCGGTTGAGCGCCATCATCGCCGTTTCGGTACCAGAGAAGTAAGCCGACAGAAATGTCAGAATAACAATGCTGCTCAACAGCACCCATATGGGAAATTCTTCACCGTTCAAAGTCTGAAATTCTCCAACATCCCCACGGCTTACCTGTGTAACAGATACTCCAGAACAAACTTGCTGCCCAGATAACCCAGCAACAGTAAGGTGAATCCGGTCAGGCTCCACTTCACCGCGGTCATACCACGCCAGCCATAAAGGTAATGGCCGCTGAGAAACACAACGTAAACCAGCCACGCCAGTGACGTCAGCACCAGGTGGTGTAAAACCTGGCGGGCAAAGATATCGTCCATGAACAGAAAGCCGCTCAGGATTGAAGCTGAAAGAAGGCCCAGACCAATCCACAACATGACCAGGTGCAGCCTGTCCATCGTTTCCAAGGGGGGCAGAATGGTAAAGCTCGGTTCGCCGGGGTGTTTTAAACGTCTTTCCTGCAGGGCCAGCAGGATTGACTGGCAGGCAGCCATCATGAGCACACTGTATGCCGCCAGCGACAGCAGGATGTGCAGCACCAGGCCCCCAGATAGGGTTTCCAGTGGATGCCCACCCGGCTCAATCAGATTGGCCGCGAGCAACACAACGATCGAGATGGGGAACAGGAACAGATACAGGTTCTCCACTGGCAGGCGTACGTTTGCAACAGCCACAACGGCGACAATGATAAACGCCACCAGGGTGCTGACCGGCACCACGCTGAGATCCAGGCCGTAATTTGTGTTGAGCAGGGTAAAAGCCGCAACGCCGTGGCAGGCCAGGGCCCCCAGCGTGATTGCCAGGCTGACCCTGTTGGGCAGGGTTTGTTGCCGCTGACGCCAGCGCAGGTGCAGGCCAAGGCAATATAATGCAACGGCGGCTATGGAGGCTGTCAGTGTCACGGTGAACGCCCCGGTAGGGCTGCGAAGATGTGCGCTTCGAAAATGTCGATACTCAAGCAGTTTGAGCTCATATGATCCTTATGCTGCAGTTTGGCACATCAAACCCTGCTCTTGAAGCATTAAGCGCTTAGTCGAAGGCGCTTGATGTGGCTATAATAGCGGCCCCGCAAACCAACGTTTGAAGATTCATGTTCGAAAACCTCTCCGACAAATTAACTCAAACCCTGCGCGGTATCCAAGGGCGCGCCAAGCTCTCGGAAGAAAATGTCAGTGATGCGCTGCGTGACGTGCGGATGGCGCTTTTAGAGGCTGACGTTGCTCTGCCGGTTGTTAAAACCTTTATCGAGCAGGTCAAAACCAAGGCGCTGGGAACGGTTATTTCCAATGCCCTAAATCCTGGCGAACAATTTGTCAAAATTGTGCACGATGAACTTGTGCATACCATGGGTGATGCCAACGACGCGTTGAACCTGGCAGCCGCACCGCCGGTCATTATTCTGATGGCGGGTCTGCAGGGTGCTGGTAAAACCACCACGGTTGCCAAGCTTGCGCGATATCTGGCCGAGCGGGAAAAGAAAAAAGTCGCTGTGGTCAGCGCTGACGTCTATCGGCCTGCGGCGATTGCACAACTGCAAACCCTGGCCGCCGAGGTGAAGGCACATTTTATCGAATCCACAGCGGATGAAGCGCCGCTGGCCATTGCCGAGCGCGCCGTTACCGAGGCTAAAAAGCAATTTGCTGATGTCCTCATTGTTGACACCGCCGGGCGTTTGGCCGTCGACGAAGCCATGATGGGCGAGATCCGCAGCCTGCAGGATGCTTTACAGCCGGTAGAAACTCTGTTTGTGGTGGATGCAATGACCGGCCAGGATGCCGCCAACACAGCTCAGGCGTTTAATCAGGCGCTTACGTTAACCGGTGTGATTCTGGCCAAAGCTGACGGTGACGCCCGGGGTGGTGCCGCGCTGTCTGTGCGCGCAATTACCGGTAAACCCATCAAGTTTCTGGGTATGGGTGAAAAAAGTGATGCCCTCGAGCCGTTTTATCCGGATCGTCTGGCCTCCCGAATTCTGGGCATGGGCGATGTGCTGTCGCTGATTGAAGAAGCTGAGCGTAAAGTTGACAAGGTCAAAGCGCAGAAGCTCGCCAACAAAATCACCCGCGGGCGCAAATTCGACCTTGAAGATTTCCGCGATCAGATTGATCAGATGGCCAATATGGGGGGTATTTCCAGCATGTTGGACAAGTTGCCCGGCGCTGGACAGCTGCCGCCCGGGGCACAGGCGCAGCTGGACGATGGATTGTTCAAACGCATGGGTGTGATCATAGATTCCATGACGGCACATGAGCGTCGTTTCCCCGATGTGATCAACGGCTCCCGCAAGCAGCGGATAGCCAAGGGTAGCGGCACCGAAGTGCCGGATGTGAATCGTCTGCTCAAGCAGCACAAGCAGATGCAGAAAATGATGAAAAAAGTGTCCAAAAAAGGCGGCATGCAGAAAATGATGCGCGGCCTGCAGGGCATGAAGCCGCCGCCGGGCATGCCCAGAAGATAGACCAAAGAAGTAAGACCCAGATGCACAATCTAAAAGCCGATTACCTGGTGGTAGGCGCCGGTGCCATGGGCATGGCGTTTGTCGACGTCATCCTTAACGAGACCGATGCGACGGTGCTGATGGTAGACAAATACCATCAACCCGGTGGGCACTGGAATGTGGCTTACCCCTATGTGCGGCTGCATCAGCCGTCAGCCTTTTACGGTGTTAACTCGCGCAATCTGGGTTCTGACACCATCGATACACACGGTTGGAATGAAGGTTTGTACGAGCTGGCCACCAACAGTGAAGTGTGCGCCTATTTTGACCAGGTCATGCAACAGCAGTTTTTACCCAGCGGTCGGGTGCAGTATTTCCCCATGTGTGAGTACACCTCAGACGGGGTGTTCAAATCTTTGTTGAGCGAAAACGAATATCAGGTCAATGCCGGAAAGATTGTTGACGCGACCTATATGAACGTGACCGTACCTGCCATGCGCGAACCAACGTATCCGGTTGCGGAGGGGGTCACCTGTGTGCCGCCCAATGCCCTCTCCAAGGTGGTGGGTGGTTTTAAAAAATATACGGTCGTCGGTGCTGGAAAAACAGGCATGGATGCGTGTCTTTTTCTGCTTAAAAATCACGTCGATGCGGAACACATCAGTTGGATCATGCCCCGGGATTCATGGCTGCTGGACCGCGCCAACATCCAGCCGGGCAAGCTGTTTTCACAATCCATAGGGCAGGGGTTTGCTAAACAGACCGAGGCCATCGCCAAGGCGACATCCATTGAAGATCTGTTTGAGCGGGTCGAAGCCAGCGGTCAGCTGCTGCGTCTGGACCCCAACATCGAACCGACCATGTACCGATGCGCCACGGTGACCAAGGCTGAGCTTGCGCAACTGCGACGCATCAGAAATATTATGCGCATGGGGCGGGTGACGTCTATTGAGCCCCATCGTCTTAATTTACAGCAGGGTGAGATAGCCACTGATCAGCAGACCCTGCACATTGATTGCACCGCTGATGGGCTTGAACGTCGGCCCGCAACACCGGTTTTTAACAATGACACGCTGACGTTGCAGTCTGTGCGGACCTGCCAGCAGGTGTTCAGTGCGGCATTTATTGGTCATGTTGAGGCAACTTACAGCGACGCGGCTGTGCAAAATGAATTATGTACACCAGTCCCTCATCCGGACGACGCAATCGACTTCCTGCGTACAAATCTGGTCAGTAACACAAATGCGGCCAGATGGGCGCAGGATCCGGAGCTGCAAGCCTGGTTGCTGCATGCTCGCCTGGACGGATTCTCCAACCCAGAAACCGTGCCGGATACCAACAACCCGGAGGTGGCTCAGCGTATGGCGGAGCTGGCTCAAGCCAGTCGCGCGTCAATGGAAAACCTCAGAGTTTTACTGGCCAGTTTGGATCAACAGTGAGGCGGGCAGGGTAAATGAGGCTTGTTCAAGTGGCTTGCATTCTAAAAGGCCTGCTATAGAATACGCCGCCTGAAATTTCACACTTTCGATTTAACTTTAAAGTAGACAGAGCAACACATGGTATCAATTCGTCTGGCCCGCCACGGCTCCAAAAAAAGCCCCTTCTACCACATCACCGTGGCAGATCGTTCTGAGAGTCGCGACGGCCGTTTTGTAGAACGTCTGGGTTTTTATAACCCGCTGGCAAAAGGTCAATCTGAATCCCTCAGACTAGATCTTGATCGCGTTGACTACTGGATGTCTGTGGGTGCACAACCTTCTGACGTCGTTAAGAAGCTGATCAAGCAAGCACGTAAAGCCGTACCCGCGGCCGCTGCTTAACCGCTTTATACGTACCCCATGCCCGTCGCGGACACTGCGGACAGGGTCATTGTGGTAGGGCGCATCGGCGCCCCTTACGGCATCAAAGGCTGGGTCAACATCCAGTCTTTTACCCAGCCTCTGGAAAACCTGTTGTCGTATGAACCCTGGCTGCTGCAGGCAGCCGGGTCTTCCGTCTGGCAAAAATCAGCTAAACATCGAGTCCGTCCACACAAAAAAGGTTTTGTTGCGGGTTTTGAAGGTGTGTCGGAGCGAGATCAAGCTGCAGCCCTGACAGGCACGCTCATCGGGGTTACGCGATCCGCGTTTAATGCAGCAACGGATGCTGACGAGTTTTACTGGCAGGATTTAACCGGCTGTGAGGTTATCAATCAAAACGCTCAGGTGCTGGGTGTGGTCGATCATCTGATGGAGACCGGGGCACACGATGTACTGGTGTTGAAGGATCAGGCTGGCACGGGCGCCTCTGCAAAAGGTCCGGTGCCGCAGCTGTTGATCCCGTTTGTAGCACCGTACATAAAACAGGTTGATCTTGAAGCCCGCTGCATCACTGTGCAGTGGGAGCAGGATTGGTAACACTGCCATGTGGTTAGGGATCATCACAGTGCTCCCGGAGCTGGTCGAGTCTGCGCGCAGCGGCGGGGTATTTGCCCGTGCCCTTGAAGCGGGCAGTCTGCAGCTGCAGATCTTCAACCCACGGGACTTCGCACAGGATAAACATCGTACTGTGGACGATCGACCTTATGGCGGTGGTGCAGGTATGGTGATGATGACCGCTCCGCTGGTAGCTGCATTGGAAGCTGCCCGCACCGCTGCACCCGGTACTGCCAAGGTGGTGCTCATGGATCCTCAGGGTGAGGTCTTTAAACAGTCTAAAGCCGTGCTGGAGAGTCACACAGGCAGTCTGATCATCGTCTGTGGTCGGTATGAAGGCCTCGATCAGCGATTTGTCGATCGCTATATCGATGAGCGCTGGTCTATTGGTGATTATGTGCTCAGCGGCGGCGAACTTGCAGCCCTTGTCGTCTGTGATGCCATCGCGCGGCATATTCCCGGTACATTGGGCAATTCTTTGTCAGTTTTTGACGAATCACATCTTGATGGAACGCTCGATTACCCTCACTATACGCGCCCCGTGGATACCGCCGAAGGCAGCGTGCCTGACGTTCTGCTCAGCGGTGACCATAAAAGGATTTTTGAATACCGACGCCGGGAGGCGTTACAACGAACTTTCCAGCAGCGCCCGGACATGCTCACTCGCAGAGTATTCAGTGAAGCTGATCGAAAGTTGTTAACAGCGTGTTTTGCCGCATCCAAAGAAGAGCAGAACACTACGAAAAAGCAGTGAGGCTTAACATGCGTAGAAATAAAATCATTGAAGAGATTGAAAACGCCCAGCTTAATCAGGATATCCCTGAATTTGCGCCCGGCGACACCATCAGCGTCCAGGTACGTGTGAAAGAGGGTGATCGCGAGCGCCTGCAGGCGTTTGAAGGCGTTGTCATAGGCATTAAAAGCCGCGGCCTGAACTCAGCATTTGTTGTGCGGAAGATTTCCCACGGCGTTGGTGTAGAGCGTACTTTCCAAACCCACAGTCCGCTGATTGCCGGTATCGAAGTCAAGCGACGCGGCGATGTGCGTCAGGCTAAATTGTATTACCTGCGCGAACTGTCCGGTCGAGCTGCTCGAATCAAAGAAAAGATCAAGTAGTCTTTAACGCTGGCGCGTTCAAGCCTTTAAGTTTGCTTTAGGCAATCTCTCTGCCCTTGATATCGGACTCATGAAATTGGGAATGATGGAGAGAGCAAGGGGCTCTAGAAATAGAGCCAGCTTGCTAAGCTTGGGAGAGAGGGGGAGAGAGATCGCTTAGCAAGCTGGTCAGCATCACGGGAGAGACGTCCGTTCAGCTGTGGTGCTCCAATATACCGGGGGACGGTGGCATACTGCATTGAAGCTCGATTTCTATAATGCAGCCTCCGTGCCAACTTCTAAAAATCCCACCAGAATCTCCTTAATTTCACCTCGGCTCCTTAAAATTCTATTAAATTCAATAGGTTAGCGTTACTTCTGGGTTCTGTGCTAAAAATGACAAAATCGTCGCGATATGTCAGTGAGCCGGCACGACGTGTCAATCTAGGTCACTTTCGGACTAGAATCGTGACTCAGTTCTAATTGGTTGGAAGTAGCTGCCTTGTCCGCTTCAGATGGCATTATCAGCGCCTATTTAGACGCCATGTGGCTCGAGCGAGGGCTCAGTGAACACACGCTGGCCGCGTATCGTCGTGATCTGCAGAACGTTCAGAACTGGCTGCTGCCGCGGCAGCGAGATCTGCTCAGCGCACGCTCCTCTGACCTGATGGAGTACATGGCACATCGTTTTACCCAGGGCATAGCCAGCCGCAGTGCGGCGCGCAGTTTAAGCGCACTAAGAGGCTTTTATCGTCACCAGCTGTTAAAAGAAGCGCTGGCTGAAGATCCAACCGCACTGCTGGCACATCCGAAAACCGGTCGGGCTTTACCCCTGGTGATTTCAGCTGCCCAGGTGGAAGCGTTGCTGGCAGCGCCAGATGTTGGCACGGCCCTGGGTCTGCGGGACAGAACCATGCTCGAAGTGCTGTATGCAACCGGTCTGCGCATCTCTGAATTAATTACGCTGCAACTCACCAGCATTAACCAGCGCCAGGGTGTGGTTCGCGTCACCGGCAAAGGTGGAAAAGAACGTCTTGTGCCGATGGGCGAGACAAGCCTGCAGTGGTTACGCAGATACCTGCAGGATGGGCGCAGTGAACTGTTGGGAGAAGCGGGAAGTGTGCTGTTCCCGAGTCGTCGAGGCCAGCAGATGACCCGGCAAACCTTCTGGCATGCGATTAAGCGTTACGCGCTGTTAGCGGGTATTCCCAGTACGGTATCACCGCACACATTACGCCATGCTTTTGCAACGCATCTAGTGGATAATGGCGCGGATCTGCGTGCGGTACAGATGATGTTGGGCCACAGTGATCTATCAACAACGCAGATCTACACGCATATAGCCCAGCAGCGACTGCAGAACCTCGTACGTACCCATCATCCTCGAGGGTGATGTCATCAACCCCACAACCGAAAGGAACAGACGACACGTGAACAGTAAAGCCCTCAACCTCGTTATTGCAGCAAGTCTTGGTTTGAGTTTGCTGTTTGCCGCGCCTTTTTGTTCTGCTGCGCAGCCGTACCCTGAAGGCAGCGAAAAACTCATGGCAAAACTTGCGCTGTTGCTGCCTGACCTGCCTATCGAGGCTGTTGTTGCTACACCCAAAGCGGGGTTCTATGCGGTTGAGCTTGAAGGTGGGCAGACGCTCTATGGGAGTGCGGACGCCGAGTATCTGTTTTCCGGGGACATGTATCGTCTGACCTCGGAAGTTGAAAACCTTGCTGAAACCCGTCGCATGACAAAGCGGCGCGCGTTGCTGGCGGCGGAACCACTGGAGAATATGGTGGTGTTCAGCCCGGCAGGTGAAACGAAATCATATATCAGTGTCTTCACGGATGTTGACTGTGGCTACTGTCGCAAACTGCACCAGGAAATTGCGGAAATTAACGCCCTGGGTATCGAAGTCAGATATCTGGGCTATCCTCGAGGTGGATTGGGTACACCCACCCACGCAAAAATTGTGTCTGCATGGTGTGCCGATGATCCGACCGAAGCACTGACCGCTTTGAAGTCCGGCCTGAATATCGACATGAAAGATTGTGACAATCCAATTGCTGGGCAGTATGAGCTGGGTCGCAAAGTGGGTGTGACTGGTACACCTGCAATAGTGACCGCTGATGGCCGTTTATTGCCTGGATACATGCCCGCTGCCGCTTTGGCAGAAGCCATTGGCCTGAACTAGGCAAAGCAACCATGCAGCAGATTCGATTAGGCATCGCCGGCCTCGGCACCGTCGCTTGCGGCGTTTTAGAAATTATTGCGCAGCGCCAGCAGTTGATTGCTGCGCGCGGTGGCGTGGAGCTGGTTGTCACTCGCGTCGCCAGCCGTACAGCCAAACCCGAAATAGACCTGTTAGGCGCAAGCTTTTCCACTGAACTGGACAGTTTGCTGGCCGATGATGTCGACATTGTCGTCGAGCTGATTGGTGGTGAAGGTGCTGCGCTGGACCTGATCAAAGCCGCGACTGGAGCTGGCAAACTCGTGGTGACAGCAAACAAAGCGGTCATTGCCAAGCACGGCAACGAATTGCAGGATCTGCGTAACACCATTGCCTTTGAAGCCGCGGTTGCTGGTGCTATTCCCATTATTTCAAGCATTGAGCGCGGTCTTATCGCCAATCAGTTTGAGCACGTGATGGGTATCATCAATGGCACCTGCAACTACATTCTGACGGCGATGAAAGAGGAGGGTGCAAGCTTTGCAGATGCGTTAGCGCGCGCCCAGGAGCTGGGGTACGCGGAAGCTGACCCAACCTTTGACGTGGAAGGCATTGATGCCGCCCACAAGCTCACGATTTTGTTGGCGCTGGCATTCGATCAGCCGTTCAATTTTGCGGATCTGCACGTTGAGGGTATCGCCCAGATTACCGCAGATGATATTCGTTATGCGGATGAGCTGGGCTATCGGATCAAACATCTGGGTATTGCGCGACAGGTAGCAGAAGGCATTGAGGCCAGGGTACACCCTACCTTGGTGCCTGACAGTCAACTACTGGCGCATGTCGACGGTGTTATGAACGCCGTTCTGGTTAAATGTGATGCAGCTGGTGATACGCTTTACAGTGGGCCAGGCGCAGGTGGTAGCGCAACCGCTTCAGCGGTCCTCAGTGATGTGGTATCCCTGGCGCAGCGTCGGGGTTCAAATATGCGCATCCAGACCGGCAGCGCACAAACCGCTATCGTGCCGATCCTGCCGATGGCACAAGTGCGTA
>CBDUMB010000032.1:0-13430 GCA_965368205.1 uncultured Pseudomonadaceae bacterium
GAGCCCCCTCAGCTGCAGTTGAGACTTCTACCTCTGGCATCTTCATGAATACCGTCGCCATCTGCATCTCTTGATGGATATGTACGTCCGGCAACATTCAGGATGAGCTGGCGTGCCAGCATTGGATCGCCGTTGTCCGGGCAATACAGAAGGTTGCCGTTCTGCCAATCCGTTAGCCCTGAGCCGGTGAACTGCAGATAACTGCGGCTGCGAAACGCGCGCCAGTAAATCTGCCCGCCGTTGATCGGGTTAAGGTATCCCACAATGACGTCTGCTGCGGTTCGTGTGCGGCTGTTGTCGCGGTCTTCGAATATGATTGCGCCGGCACGCCAGGTGTTGCGTGGTCCGCAGCCATCATCCAGACGTGGGCAGATGATAACGTTGACATTTTTGTTAATCGCCGTCTGCCGAGCCAGATGTATGCCTGCACGTAGATCCTGCAGCGCGCTTCTGGCCTGATGAGACTGCACCAGTGTCTGCATACCCGGGAGTGCGAAGGCCATGATGATCGCGGCCAGAGCCATAGTGGTTAGCAGCTCCAGCAGTGTGAAGCCATCCTGTAATCTGCACATGAACCCAGCATGCCGGTGCAGGATTGCAGTGGCTGTAGGTCAGGGTAGCCCCGCGGTGTGGGTTATTCCAGATCGAGCTTTTTCAGTTTATAGCGCAACGCTCGGAAGGTAATACCCAGGTCCTTGGCGGCGGCTGTTTTATTCCAGCGATTGGCGTCCAGCGCCTGGGTAATCAGCGCTCGTTCAATACCTTCCAGATAGTCCTCCAGACTTACTCCAGGCGGCAGAGTAATACTGTCATCGCCTGCTTCTGCAAGGTGCTCGGAGACTTCCTCAGGTGTTTCAATAAATGGTTTGTCTTGACGACGTTCAGCGGCAGCTGGTGGCGTTGCAGCACTGTGGTTGTTAGCCAATTGTAGATCCGCTGGCGCAATCTGATTGTTTTCACACAGGGTAAATGCGCGCTCAAGTACGTTTTCCAGTTCGCGAACGTTGCCTGGAAAAGAATACTGCAGGAGCGTGGCCAGCGCGTCGTCGGTTACCATTGGTGCACTGCTGCCGTATTCCTGTGCCAGGCGTTGCAGGCAGGCATTGGCCAGCTCAGGGATGTCGTCAAGGTGTTCGCGTAGCGCTGGGATGCGCAGCTCGATGACGTTGAGGCGATAGTATAGATCCTGCCGAAAGCGGCCGCTGTCGACCTCGTGGCTTAAATCTTTATGGGTTGCACATAAGATACGCACGTCGGTAAGGTCCTCGTTCTGCGAACCCACCGGGCGCACGGCTTTTTCCTGTATCGCGCGTAACAGCTTCACTTGCATGGCCAGCGGCAGGTCGGCGACCTCATCAAGGAATAACGTACCTGTGCCTGCCGCCTGGAATAGGCCTTCCTTGTCGCTGACTGCACCTGTAAAACTACCTTTAACGTGGCCAAAAAATTCACTTTCCATCAGCTCCGATGGGATGGCGCCGCAGTTGACAGGTATGAATGGGCCACCACTGCGTGGCCCCTGAGAATGAATCATACGTGCGGCCACTTCTTTACCCGAGCCTGACTCGCCGCTGATGTAAATAGGTGCCTGGCTTCGCGCCAGCTTGTTGATCTGCTGTCGCAGACGATCCATTGCTGCGGATTGTCCAAGTAAACTTTCGCCCGCTTCAGGGTCGGTATTTTTCTGCAGGTCGCTCATTTTCAGCGCGGAGTCAATCAGGCTGCGCAGCTGTTCCAGGTCAATAGGTTTCTGCAGGTAGTCAAAAGCACCTGCTTTTAAAGCCGCAATGGCAGTATCCATGCTGCCAAATGCAGTGATCATCGCCACGGGCAGGTCCGGGTAGTGCAGGTTGATGTGCTGAACAATTTCAAGGCCGTTACCATCAGGCAGCTGCATGTCCGTCAAACACAGGTCAAATGTCTGTTCGCCCAGTCGCGCCAGCGCCTCCCTCTGATCTGCTGCGGTGACGGTTTCCAGTTTCATGCGGCCGAGGGTGATCTCTAACAATTCACGTATATCGGGTTCATCGTCAATGATAAGTGCGCGTTTAAGAGCCATGGTTTTTATAACCTTGATCTGTCCATCTGTTATTTATAGCAGACTTACTATGCCTGTTTCCGTGATCCATCTGGTTCATGCAGTGAGTCTGTTCGGGTGGGCAAAGAGAATACGAAAACAGCTGCCCCCTGTTTCTGTGGGCGCATAACTTAATTGCGCCTGGTTTGATTCGCATAACTCCCGGGACAGGTACAGGCCCAGGCCGGTGCCTTTGCGCGAGGAGGTTGTGAAAGGCTGAAACAGGCTGTCAACCAGTTCGTCCTCGACGCCCTGGCCGTTGTCCACAATGTTTAAGAATGGGCGGCCCGAGCCCGGGTCCATACCACCTTCCAAACGCACCGTTGGACCGTTGCCATTCTCTTTTGAGTAGCGGATGCCATTGTCGACGAGATTGGTCAGTGCCTGACTGAGCTGGTTAGGATCCATGCGTATTTCCGTTGTTGCAGGCGTCACTGCAATGTCCAGCCTGGCCTCCGGCTGGGACTGACAGAATGCCTCCGAAAACTCCTTTAGATGGTCGAGCAGATTCACCCGCTGAGGCTCGGGTCTGGCCCGACGTGACATTTCCAGTACGTTTTCAACCACGCCATTCATACGATGACAGTGGCTGATGATGATGTCTGTCAGACGTTGATCAGGGGGTTGCAGCTCTTCGGATTCGTTGAGCAGCTGAGCGGCATGGGAGATAGCGCCCAATGGGTTACGTACCTCGTGAGCAATGCTGGCTGACAGACGGCCCAGCTCCGCCAGTTTGAGCTGTTGAGCCTGTTGCTGGATCTCGCCTGTGTCCTCCAGAAAAATGGTCACGTCGCCATTGGCGTCGTCGTTGCGCACCGCCGAGAAGTTGGCCCGGATCGCAGGTGCGGTTGCGGAAATCTGGAAGGGTTGCTCACGACGATCTGTGTTGGCGCGCCAGGCGCTTAATGCATCATGGAGCGGGGCGGGTAATTTATCGAGATTGTCTTCGCTTTGCGTGCCCATTAAAGCGCGGGCTGACTGGTTCAGCATGCGCACATCGTTGTTCTGATCGACGACGATAATACCCGTACGCATGCGCTGGATGATCTGTCGATTGAGGCGTTCCAGATCCGCAAGTTCCACAGCCTGGGTCAGTGCGCGGATATCATTCTGACGAATCCGATTGGACAGTCGTTGAATCGTAAACGATGCCGCGAAATAGATGACCCCAAAAATTCCCGCCTGCAGAAAATCGTCGTTAGCACTGCTGGTGGAAATGCGCAGGTAGAATTCTTCGTACAGCACCGCGATGCTGGCCAGGGCTGCGATGAAGGTGGCGCGACGACCGGTGACTAGAATTGCGCCGGTGACGACGGTGATCAGGATCAGTGCTGCGACGCCACTGCTGATACCGCCTGAGGTAAACATGATGACGGTCAGGGACAAGACGTCAAAAATTACCAGGCCGAGGCTTAAATTCTGTTGCTGTCCCCAGGCTCTGGGCACAAAACGGTGAAACAGTGCAGATGCGACATTTACGCCGGTGTAAATGACTGCGGTGATGAGAAACAGACCCGGCTCTAACGAACCGAGCTTCGTTGCAAACAGATCCTGCTGGTAGGCCACCAGAATCGCCAGGCCGATGAACATCCGGTAATAGTTATAGATGTTCAGCAGGCCGGTGCTCAGGGCCACGCGCCGGCGTTCGATCTCAGCGATGA
This sequence comes from uncultured Pseudomonadaceae bacterium, assembly GCA_965368205.1. Taxonomy (GTDB): domain Bacteria; phylum Pseudomonadota; class Gammaproteobacteria; order Pseudomonadales; family Azotimanducaceae; genus UBA4421. Next base: position 3,739 of record CBDUMB010000032.1, read on the forward strand.
TGTCCGTATTCTGTGTGCTCAAATGAATCCCCGCAGCGGCGGTGGTTGCGGTGGTTGCAATGGCGAAAGTTTAGCCGATAAAAGGTAACCAGCTGAACCAACCCCGGCTTTTTTCTTTCTCACTACCTGGTTGTGGCTCGACAGCGGGTGGTGTGAATCCCTCGGGGTGCACAATTCGAAGCGGTGGTGGCACCTCAGGCCGATCGAACAGGCCAAGGGTCATGATATTTGTCCATGAACGATCGCGATTGCGGATGGTATTGGTTAACACCAGATTCCCACCTTCGTCGAAAGCCGGGTGTTGCGGGTAGTTCAGGGACAGAATGCGCAGGGCGTTGTTGGCTTCGTCCTGTAAACCGAGCCGATAATTACTTTCCACCAGGACCAGCAACGCTTCATCCGTCGCCTCTGATTGAGGATAGGTCTCCAGCACGTATCGAGCGCGGTTTGCTGCGGCAATGAACGCGCCGCGCCGCATGTAGTAGTCGGCGACCGCAATCTCGGCGCGGGAGAGGATGTTGCGCAGATAGATCATGCGCTGAGTTGCATCAGGGGCATATTGACTGTTCGGATAGCGGGCCAATAACTGGCCCAGGTCAGCGTAGGCCGCTCGCATGGGTGCCATATCACGTTTGGAGATATCTACTTCGAACAGTCTATCCATCAACCCTTCGTTTTTACTTATGCCGGATAAGCCTTTGATATAGAAAGCATAATCGATATTCGAATGTTGGGGATGCAGACGAATAAAACGATCCGCTGCGGCGGTTGCGCCATCCAGATCAAATGACTGATAGCGTGCGTAGATCAATTCCAGTTGAGCCTGTTCGGCGTAACGGCCAAAGGGAAAGCGTGCCTCCAGTAACTCCAGCTGGCCAATGGCCTGTTGATAGTTGCCGGAACGAAGATAGCGCTGGGCATCACGATACAGTCTCTGCTCGCTGGTCTCTGCGGTAATGTCCGGCAGTTCGTCGTCTCCGCCGATAAAAGGCATCCAGCTACACGCGCCCAGCGCAGTGGTGAAAACCACTAAAAGTGCAATTGAAAAGGCGTGCTTTGGGGATCGGGTGCGAACATCGTGTTGCTGGATCAAAATAACGGGCCACGAAAAGGGTTAAGATGGCGCTATTCTTTACAAATTTGATTCGGTTGCAACCGCATGGACAGTATTAGTGAAGATAAAGTGGTTCCGGCTGAGCAGGCGGGGCAGCGTATCGACAAAGCTGCAGCACATCTTTTTGCAGATTTTTCCCGCGCTGAGCTGGCTCGCTGGATCACTTCAGGTGAACTCACAGTGGATGGTAAGGCCGTTAAACCGCGTGAAAAGTTGCGTGGTGGCGAGCATCTGATGCTGCGGGCGCAGCGCGTGGTGCGTGAAGCCTGGCAGGAAGCTCAACCCATCGAGCTGGATGTGCTGTATGAAGATGAACATCTGCTGGTGATCAATAAGCCGGCGGGGTTGGTGGTGCATCCTGGCGCGGGTAACCCCTCCGGTACCCTCGTTAACGGCCTCTTGAACCATCGTGACGCCTTCAGCCGGCTACCACGAGCGGGCATCGTGCATCGCCTGGACAAAGATACCAGTGGGGTCATGGTGATCGCTGCGGACGAACTCACCCAACTGCGTCTGTCCCGCTTGATTGAACAGCGCAAAATAAGCCGTGAATATGAATGTGTGGCGGAAGGTCGAATGGTTGCCGGTGTCGATGTAGATCGCCCGATAGGCCGGGACCCGCACGTACGCACGCGTCAGGCGATCGTAGAAGAGGGTAAACCCGCGCAGACTCAGTTTCGTGTGCTGCAGCGATACCGTGCGCACACGCTGGTCCATGCGCGCCTGCAGACAGGCCGCACCCATCAGATCCGCGTGCATATGCAGAGTATTGGTTATCCGCTGGTAGGGGACAAACGCTATGGCGCACGCGGCAAGTTACCGCCAGGTTGTGAGCCGGAACTGATACATCTGATGCAGAACTTCCCTCGACAGGCGTTACATGCCAAGCGAATCGCCTTTGAACATCCTATTACCCAAACGCCATTGGAGGTTGAGGCCACCTGGCCTGAGGATTTTGCTGGATTAGTCGCCGGCTTGCAGGCGGACCTTGGCTAGCTCATCCATGTGGCAGGCAGCGCAGATCCCATTACCTGCGGGTTTGCTGGTGGGTTGTACGCTGGCAACGGGTGGCGTCTCTGTGGGGGACTACGCTGAGTCAAATATGGCTTTGCACGTTGGTGATGATGCCGGTGCCGTGAACGAAAACCGCAGAAGCCTAAAACGGGTGCTCGGTTACAGGCAGGTGCAGTGGCTCAATCAGACTCATGGTCAGTGCTGTGTAAAAGCGCCCACCGCAGATCTCGACGTGCCGCCAGAGGCCGATGCGTCCTGGACAACACAGTCCGGTTTGGCGCTGGCAGTGTTAACCGCCGATTGTGTACCGATTTTACTCTGGTCCGAACGTACGACGGCAATAGCGGCAGTACACGCAGGTTGGCGGGGTCTGCACAATAAGATTTTGCAGCACGCCATAACGTCCATGGAGCAACCCCCGTCACAGCTTTGTGCCTGGATCGGCCCGTGTATCAGTGCGCCACACTATGAGGTTGGAGAAGACGTCTGGGGGCACTTCAAAGCTGATTTTCCAGCGTGTCTGCAGCCTCATCCTGATCATGCCGGTAAGCGCTTTCTGGACCTGCCTGCCGTTGCCCAGTTGCAGCTCAATCGAGCCGGCGTGAAACAGGTTTATTCATCTGGCTGGTGTAGTTTTGCCGATTCACGGTTCTATTCATTTCGCCGTGATGGGGTGACAGGTCGCATGGCGTCCATTATTGCGCGGCTTGATTAGCCGTCGCAGCCAGATGTCCAGGGCGTTTTTCTAAGCGCTGCAGTTTTCCGCAATGCCGCGTTGAGCCGCGGCAATCTTTGCCTGGCGTTCTTCTTCGGGCAGAACGCGCTCTATACCGGTTTCGGAGCGGACGCGAATGCGGTCCTTGGCGGTCAGATTGGCCAGTACCCGGCGGGAACGTTCACAGTTATCCCGTTTAATTTGAGCAACCTGAGCCTGGCGATCTACTTCAGCCTGCTGCAGACCGCGCAGCATCTCCTGCTGTTCTCCTGTGAGTTCAACCTGATCCTGAGTCTGTGGCGTAAAACTGGGAGCGGGTGAGCTGGACGGTGCCCGGCTGCTGCTTGTTCCTGCTCGGGTTGTCACGCTGGCTACGCGGGTAATGCGGCTGTCAGGCACGCCTCGTGGTTTACGTTCGGCGTAATTGACCACGCCATTGTCGTCAACCCAGCGATAAGTATCGGCAGCGCTGGGTATCGACACAAGCGCGCTCAGCATGAAAACGCTTAAACAAATGAACATGTGAAAGGCTACTTTTGTCATCCTGGACTCTTTTCAGCTGCAGATCTGGCTTGGTTTTAGAATAACACACGGTGTGCTTGCGCAACGGTACAATGCCGGGAAAATGTTACCTGGCTCTCAGTTTCATTGACATACCGGGCCGATATCACAAGAATACGGCGCTCGTTTCCCGGTGCTGGGCAGGCTGTTCTGCACAAATATCGGCAAATCAAAGGGTTATCGCGACTTCCGATGTTCGCAGATGTCCCGACAATCGTGAATTCGCGCTATTTAATTAAACGGCAGTAGAGGTTCCACAATGGCAGACATGTTGTCTGGTGGCGATATGTTGATTCGTGCGTTGCAGGACGAAGGCGTTGAGTACGTCTTCGGTTACCCTGGCGGCGCCGCATTACACATTTATGATGCAATTTTCCGTCAGCAGAAAGTGGAACACCTGCTGGTGCGTCATGAACAGGCAGCCACCCACATGGCCGACGGCTATGCGCGAGCGACAGGCAGAACCGGTGTGGTACTTGTCACGTCCGGCCCTGGCGCAACAAATGCGATCACCGGGATCGCAACCGCCTATATGGACAGTGTGCCGATGGTGGTCATTTCTGCACAGGTGCCCCAGGATCAGATTGGCACAGATGCCTTTCAGGAAACTGATATGGTCGGCATTTCCCGGCCAGTGGTTAAGCACAGCTTTGTGGTGAAGCAGGCGGCAGATATCCCTGGGATTGTGAAAAAAGCGTTTCACCTGGCCTCTACCGGGCGCCCTGGACCTGTTGTTATTGATGTGCCAAAGGATACAACGGACCCGTCAGTGCTGGCCGAGTATGTCTATCCAACCTCAGTCAAGATGCGTTCTTATAATCCAGCGGGTAAAGGCAACGGACGTCAGATTCGCAAAGCTGTCAGCGCGCTGCTGAAAGCCAAGCGCCCGGTGTTGTACGTTGGTGGCGGTGTAATCATGGGCGAAGCCTGCGATAGCCTGCGTCAGCTGGCGGGATTACTCGGCTATCCGCTGACCAATACGCTTATGGGGCTTGGCGCGTTTCCCGGCGCAGATCCGCAGTGTATTGGCATGCTCGGTATGCATGGCACCTATCAGGCCAACATGGCGATGCACGAAGCTGACCTGATCTGTGCAATTGGTGCGCGTTTCGATGATCGGGTGACCAACAATCCAGATAAGTTCTCACCCAGCGCAACCATTATTCACATAGATGTCGACCCCGCTTCGATCTCAAAAATTATTGAAGCTGATATCCCGATAGTAGGCAGCGCAGATCAGGTGCTGGCGGGTATGGTGGCTGAAATCACCAAGGAGTTGGCCAGCGAATCTGCTGAGGTGAAAGAAAAGCGCAGTCAGCGTATTGATAAATGGTGGGCGACTGTTAATGCATGGCGAGACAGCCATGGATTGAATCATGATCTCGAGCCGCAACCCGGACAGCGGATCCTGCCGCAGTTGGCCATGCAGGCAATGTACAAAATCACCAAAGGTGATGCGTTTGTGACGTCAGACGTCGGCCAGCACCAGATGTTTGCTGCCCAGTATTATCACTTCCCTGAGCCGCGTCGTTGGATCAACTCCGGAGGCTTGGGCACCATGGGCTTCGGCCTGCCCGCAGCCATGGGCGTGCAGATGGGTTTTCCTGATGCAACGGTTGTCTGCGTTACCGGCGAAGGCAGTTTCATGATGAACATGCAGGAGTTGTCTACCTGCCTGCAATACGGTTTGCCTATAAAAATCCTGAACCTCAACAACCAGGCGCTGGGCATGGTTAAGCAGTGGCAGGATATGCAGTATGGTGGTCGTCATTCACAAAGCACCTATAGTGATTCGTTACCAGACTTTAAAACTCTGGTTGAGGCTTTTGGCCATGTCGGCATCAAAGTGTCGACCTCCGAAGAGCTGCAGCCCGCTTTAGAGCGTGCTTTTTCCGCGGAGCTGAAGAACAAACTTGTCTTTATAGATGTGTGGGTGGATCCTGAAGAGCACGTTTATCCTATGGCCATTAAAGGTGGTGCGATGCGGGATATGATTCTCAGCAAATCGCTCACGACGGAGAACGTCTGATGCGTCGCATTCTTGCAGTTCTGTTGGAAAATGAAGCGGGCGCGCTGTCACGGGTTATCGGTTTGTTCAGCCAGCGCAATTATAATATCGAGTCGCTGACGGTAGCACCCACCGAAGATCTGACCTTGTCGCGTCTTACCATTACCACCGCGGGTGATGAACGAACCATAGAGCAGATTACCAAACAGCTGCATAAGCTGGTTGAGGTTGTGAAGGTCATGGACCTGTGTGAAGGCGATCATGTAGAGCGTGAATTGATGTTGATCAAGGTGCGTGCCAGCGGCGCTGCGCGGCAGGAGATAAAACGCACCGCAGATATTTTTCGTGGACAGATTGTTGATGTCACAGCAGACACCTATACCGTCCAGTTAGTCGGGCCGAGCGATAAACTGGATGCGTTTTTACGCGCTATTGAGAAAGCTTCAATTTTGGAAGTAGTTCGATCTGGCGTTTCCGGAGTAGGGCGCGGCGATCGCGTTTTATCCATCTAGGCTAGAAATTTTTAGAGAGAGTAGGGGCGTACCGTTGCTGGGCGTCTATTACATAAGCACACCTTAAAACGGGAAAATACCATGCAAGTTTATTACGACAAAGACGCTGACCTTTCGCTGATTCAAAAAATGAAAGTTGTCATCGTGGGTTACGGTTCACAGGGCCATGCACATGCTAACAATCTTCGCGATTCCGGCGTGGGCGAGGTTGTGGTAGGCCTGCGTAAAGGCTCAGGCTCCTGGCGTAAGGCAGAAAACGCAGGCTTTAAAGTGGCTGAAGTTGCCGACGCTGTGCAGGGTGCAGACCTGGTCATGATCCTGGTGCCGGATGAACTGCAGCCAGCGTTGTATAAGAACGATCTCGAACCCAATCTTAAAGAGGGTGCGGCGATGGCGTTTGCCCATGGCTTCAATGTGCACTTCGAATTGATTGAGCCGCGTGCAGATCTTGATGTGATTATGATTGCACCCAAAGGCCCCGGTCATACCGTGCGCTCCACCTATGTTGCAGGCGGCGGTGTGCCAAGCCTGATTGCGGTGGCCCAGGATGCAACCGGCCAGGCGAAAAACATTGCGCTGTCTTACGCCAGCGCTAACGGCGGTGGTCGCGCAGGTGTCATTGAGACGAATTTCCGTGAAGAAACTGAGACAGACCTGTTCGGCGAGCAAGCCGTCTTGTGTGGTGGCGCGTCAGCCTTGGTCCAGGCGGGTTTCGAAACTCTGGTGGAAGCCGGTTATGCGCCGGAGATGGCCTACTTTGAGTGTCTGCATGAACTGAAGCTGATTGTTGACCTGTTTTACGAAGGTGGTGTCGCTAACATGTGGTATTCGGTGTCCAATACAGCCGAATATGGCGGTCTTACCCGCGGTTCTCGGATTGTCACCGACGAAACGAAAAAAGAGATGAAAAAAATTCTCGAAGAAATCCAGACCGGGCGTTTTGCTAAAGAGTTTGTGCTGGAAAGCCAGTCCGGGGCGCCCAGCATTAAAGCTATGCGACGCATCTCTCAAGAACACGGTATAGAAGAGGTGGGTTCCAAGTTGCGCGGTATGATGCCGTGGATCCAGGAAAACCGTCTGGTCGACAAAGACGTCAACTAAACGTTGCGCCGATTAGACAAAGCCGCCGTTTAGAGGCATCTTCTACCTGGTGTATGGGAATGAACAAAGGTGCGCACTGCGCGCACCCCGAAACAGACGACTGCGCAGGTGAAACATGTCTGATCCAGAAGATAAATCTTTGCGGGTGGTACCTGAAGTCGAAGAGTATGGCGAGCCGGAAGGCGAAAATGGCGATAACCACGATGCAGCCGGCGCTGAAGCGGATGCGCTTGGTCATATGAGTCGTCGCGAACGCTTTCGCAAGCGTGGTATTTATCTGCTGCCTAATCTCATCACCACCGGCGCACTGTTTGCAGGGTTTTATGCCATTGTCGCAGGGATGAATGGCAACTTTGTCGCCGCCTCTCTGGCAATCTTTGTTGCTGGAGCGCTGGATACTGCGGATGGCCGCGTCGCACGCCTGACCAATACCGAAAGCCAGTTTGGTGCTGAGTACGATAGTTTGTCGGATATGGTGGCCTTTGGTGTAGCGCCTGCTCTGGTTGCGTTCTCATGGGGTCTTTCCAGTCTCGGGCAACTGGGCTGGGTCGCCACCTTTGTCTATATGGCCTGTGCTGCTTTACGCCTCGCACGGTTTAACACAAAGGGTGATAACGCCAGTTTTACCGGTTTAGCCAGCCCGTCGGCCGCGGCGATTATAGCCTGCAGCATCTGGGCCTGGGTCGAATACGGTGGTGGGGTACCTGGCGTCATCGGTTCCGGAATCATGGCTGCCGTCACCACGCTGGCGGGACTGTTGATGGTATCCAACTTCACCTATTTTTCACCCAAACTGCTGAACTTCAAGGACCGGGTGCCTTTTGTCACGATGGTTTTTGTGGTGCTGGGTTTCTCTATTCTTATGGTAGATCCGCCTACTGTGTTGTTGTTCCTGGCCATCACCTATGCGTTGTCCGGGCCTGTACTGTATATATGGAAACGGATACGTAGACGGAACTTAAAAGGCTGAGCAGGGCCTAAACAACCAAATCAGCCAGAACCGCAGGCACTCAATGTCCCGATACCGACCCGCGCCCATTCCCAGCTCCGAAATAACACCGGAATCAATTTATCTGAATCGGCGGGCGTTCATGAAGAACAGTGCTGTGCTCGCTGCCGGTGCCTCACTTGCCTCGCCAGCTGTTGCTGACCTGCAACCTGACGATGACATCACGCCGGAACAGATCGCCACCTCATACAACAATTTTTATGAGTTTGGGACCGACAAAGGTGACCCGGCAAGATATGCCCATGAGCTCACGACCGACCCCTGGCGCGTTAGCGTTTCTGGAGAGGCGGGCAAAACCGGCGAGTTTGAATACGCCGACATCATCAAAGGTATGACGGTAGAAGAACGTGTTTACCGGTTTCGCTGTGTTGAGGCCTGGTCTATGGTGGTGCCCTGGATGGGTATTCCCCTGAAAAAAATCCTGCAGCAGTTTGAACCCAACGGCAATGCGAAATATGTTGAATTTAAAACTCTGGTACGCCCATCCGAGATGCGCGGGCAACGCAGTTTCTTTTCAGGCATCGATTGGCCCTATGTTGAAGGACTGCGTCTGGATGAGGCATACCACCCGCTGACTATTATGGTGGTAGGCATGTATGGAAAGACCTTACCTAACCAGAACGGCGCGCCCTGGCGCTTGATGGTGCCCTGGAAATACGGTTTTAAATCTATTAAATCTATTGTCGGCATACGCTTCACAGAACGCCAGCCGCGCAATACATGGAATATGTTGGCTGCGAATGAATATGGCTTTTACGCGAATGTAAATCCAGCGGTGAGCCACCCTCGTTGGAGTCAGGCGAGTGAGCGCCGCCTGCCAAGTACGCTGTTCAACCCCAACACACGTCCGACGCTGCCGTTTAACGGTTATGCTGATGAGGTGGCAGATTTGTACGCAGGTATGGACCTCGCCAAGTACTATTGAAGGCGGCACTTACCCTCAAGGTGCTGCTGGCATCGCTGTTAAGTGCGCCTCTGGTCTGGTTGGCCTGGCGGGTCAAACTTGATATCGACCTGCCTGGCAGCGGCTTAGGCCCGGATGCAGGAGAAACCCTGGTTCATTACCTGGGTGAGTGGGCTCTGGTGATGGTGTTGGTGGCTTTTTCGATTTCGCCGTTGCGTCGCTGGACACATTACTCTGGTTGGCTGCGCAGTCGTCGCATGGTTGGTTTGTTTGCCTTCAGTTATGTGCTTCTGCATCTCACCAGCTATGTTGTTTTCTATCTGGGTTTGTCCTGGCAGGCCCTGTTTGAAGACTTTGTTGAACGCGCCTACATCACCGCCGGCATGCTTGCGTTCTTTTGTCTGCTACTCATGACATTAACCTCAACCCGCGGTTGGCAACGCCGCCTGCGGCAACGCTGGCAGCAACTCCATCAACTGATTTATGTCGCCATCGGTGCTGCACTGGTACATCTCTGGTGGCTCACCCGCGACGGCTATCTGGAAGTAACTCTGTACACGCTCTGGTTTGTTCTGCTGTGTATCGAACGTTGGTCGGCAGGTCCCAGGGAGCGCTTCAGTTTGCACCGCGACGTGCAATCACCGCCTGGCTGAGTTCTGCCAGGACTTGTTCGCTGTCTTCCCAGCCAATGCAGGCATCGGTGATACTCTGGCCGTAGGTTAGCTTGTCCGGCTCGGCCTGGATATTCTGGCGA
>CBDUMB010000033.1:0-13351 GCA_965368205.1 uncultured Pseudomonadaceae bacterium
ATCACCGCAGCGTTTCACGACGGCACCCAAAAGGGCATCCCGTCTCGTAGCCACAGATTCTTGTTACCTTCATGCCTTGATACCGGAAAAGCACAACGGACACAAATTCTAATCCGCAGCTGTGAGGTTCAAAGGTGTGATGCGAACAGCAAACACCCTACAATCAACCGCATGACAAACCGCCTGCAAAACGAAACCAGCCCTTATCTTCTGCAACACGCTGACAACCCCGTGGACTGGCATCCCTGGGACCCGGAAGCATTGTCAATCGCACGCCAGGCAGACAAACCGATCCTGTTATCGATTGGCTACTCAAGCTGTCACTGGTGCCATGTTATGGCCCACGAGTCTTTTGCAGATGAGGCCACCGCAGCGGTTATGAACAAGCATTTCATCAACATCAAAGTCGACAGGGAAGAACGTCCGGATCTGGATAAAATCTACCAGACAGCGCTGCAACTACTGACTCAGCAGGGTGGCGGCTGGCCGTTAACCATGTTCATTGACCCACAAACGCTGCTGCCATTTTATGGCGGCACCTATTTTCCCAGCACACCAAGACATGGGCTGCCCGGGTTCAGTGATCTGTTGTTGCGCATCGCTGATGTGTTCATCAATAAACGAAACGAACTGAATGAACAGGGCGAGAAAATTCAACAAACGCTGCAGATGATGGTCGCACCGGTACAGGAAGCCACGCTGCAAGATGCAGCGTTGTTAAAAGCCGTTGCAGAAGCTTTAGCCGCCCAATACGACAACGGCGCCGGTGGGTTTGGCGGCGCGCCGAAATTTCCCATGCCCAATGCACTGGAGCGCCTGCTGTCTCATTGGGCCCATACCCGACGTCTTGGCGGGAACGATAAAGACAGCCTTGATAAGGTCATGACCTCGCTGACCAATATGGCCCGAGGCGGCATATACGATCACCTCGGTGGTGGTTTCTGTCGCTATGCAACCGACAATAAGTGGATGATTCCCCACTTCGAGAAAATGTTGTACGACAACGCGCAACTATTGTCAGTCTACAGCTTTGCGCTGACCCTTGGACCTGACAAGCTGTTCGAAGAAGCTATCGCGGATACCATCGGCTGGCTGCAACGTGAAATGCTGCACCCACAAGGGGGATTTTTTGCCGCCCTCGACGCAGACTCAGAAGGTGAAGAAGGCAAATTTTATGTCTGGCGCCGGGAGCAGGTTAAAAAGCTTCTGACCGAAGACGAATACCTGATCGTCGAAACGCTTTATGGTTTGGATAAACCAGCCAACTTCGAAAACAAATGGAATTTACACCGCTACGATTCCTGGCGATCGGTGATCGAGCGGTTGTCCCTGGCACCTGATGACGCCGACAAACTGCTGCAAAGCGCCAAACAGAAAATGCTGGCCGCGCGCGAAATGCGTGTTCGGCCCGCGACTGACGATAAAATTCTAACCGCATGGAACGGCCTGATGATCCGCGGTCTGGCACACGCCGGCATCAATCAGGCACGATCGGACTGGGTGGTGCTGGCACAGCACACTGCAGATTTTCTCGCCAAACAGTGCTGGGACGGCAACCATTTATACGCGACCTGGCAGCAGGGTTCACCTCGGTATCTGGGTTATCTGGACGACTATGCTAATGTGTTAGACGGCTTGACAACGCTGCTCAGCGCACAGTGGCGCAGCCAGGACATGCAGTTTGCCATTGAACTGGCCGACAAGCTGCTGGAAGACTTTTATGATGTTGAAAACGGTGGTTTCTTTTTTACCCGGCACGATCACGAGCAGTTAATTTATCGACCTAAGCCAACCATGGACGATGCCATGCCGCCGGGTAACGCCACCGCAGCCAGAGCATTGTTGACGTTAGGCCATCTGCTGGGGGAAAGCCGCTATCTGGACGCGGCACATGGCACTCTGGCATGGGCACGCGCGGTGATGGAGCGTCTGCCCGCTGCACATTGCAGCCTGCTGAGCGTACTGGAAGAAACGGTTTATCCCACGGACCTGGTGATTTTACGTGGACCCAGTGATCTGACTGAAAACTGGAGCCAGGAGATTCGCGGCGGTTTCACGCCCTGGCGCAAAGTGTTTGCGATTCCGTATGATGCAGACGCTCCACTGCCACCTTATCTGCCAAAACTGGTCAGCACACAGGCACAACAGTCGGTAACTGCATTTGTCTGCCAGGGCTTGAGCTGTTCTCTACCCATCACTGATCTGTCTGAGCTTAAGGAAGCCCTGGGCTAAGTCTGAACAACTTGGGCCAGGACAACTCAGGCCAGCAGACTCAGGCTAAGACGCGGACCAGGTCAGGTTCAACTCACGTGCGGCCTTCACATCATCCAAACGCCGTACCGGCGTGGTAAACGGCGCCTGCTTCAACAGATTGGCATCTCGATTGGCCTCTTCACGAATCGCAATGAGTGCATCGACATAACGATCCAGCTCTTCACGACTTTCAGTTTCCGTTGGCTCAATCAGAAAACATTCCGGAATCAGCAGCGGAAAATAAGTGGTTGGCGAGTGCATGCCATAGTCGAGCATACGTTTGGCAATATCCATCGCGTTCACACCCAGCTCTTTAGCTTCGTGGGCAAAGGTCAGAATAAATTCGTGGGTTGCCCGACGCTCGGGATAAGCCAGTTTAAAGCCGGCTTTGTGCAACCGCGCTGCCATATAGTTGGCATTCAGCGTCGCGTACTCACCCACACGATGCATGCCTTCTCGTCCCAGCAACAACGCGTAAGCCAGCGCTCGAATCAGAATACCCGCATTACCGGCAAACGCTGACAGGCGACCAATACTCAACGGCAGATCGTCCTGGTCTACCCATCGATAGACCGTTTCGCCTGCCTCTTCTACTTTGGCCACAATAGGCACCGGCAGATGCGGTAACAAACGTTCCGACACACCAACAGGACCTGCACCCGGGCCTCCGCCACCATGGGGTGTGGCAAAGGTTTTATGCAGATTCATGTGCAGGACATCGAACCCCATATCACCGGGTTTGACCTTGCCAAGGATGGCATTCAGATTGGCGCCATCGTAATAGAGCAAGCCGCCGGCATCGTGCACGGTGCTGGCAATTTCTTCGACCTGTCGTTCAAATACACCACAGGTGGACGGGTTAGTCATCATCAAGCCCGCAGTTTGCGGCCCAACACACGCTTTAAGGGCGTCCAGATCAACATCACCGGATGCATCTACGGCTACTTCAGTAACTTTGTAACCACACATAACCGCAGTGGCAGGATTGGTGCCATGCGCCGCGCTGGGCACAATAATTTCGGTGCGCGCATCGTCACCCCTGGATTCGTGATAGGCACGAATCATAGCCACCCCGGCAAACTCGCCCTGAGCGCCCGCCATAGGCGTTAAAGACACACCTTTCATGCCGGTGACATCACGCAGAATTTCCTGCAGATCGTACAGACAGGCCATGTGGCCCTGACTGGCGGCTTCAGGTGCAAGTGGGTGGCGCCCCAGAAAGCCCGGCAGATTGGCGGCTTTGTGCGCGCCACGCGGATTATATTTCATGGTGCAGGACCCCAGAGGATAGAACTGGGTGTCGATGGAAAAATTTTTGCGGGACAGATTGGTATAGTGGCGCACTGCCTGCAGCTCGGAAACTTCCGGTAATGCAGGCGGCTCTGCACGCAGCAGCTCACTTGGCAGATCTGCCAGAACGCTGTCATCTACTTCATCAACTCGCTGTGCGCTGGCGCGACGCCCGCTCTGACTGATATCAAAAATAGTACTCATGACGCCACCTGTGTTGCGTTTTCCAATACGTCCTTCAGCACCGCCACATAATGGGCGATTTCCCCGGGGGTACGTTTTTCCGTGACCGCCACAAGCAGCGTGTTTTCAGGCTCGGTTATGTCTGTGCTGACAAAATCTGACAACGCCAGACCCGGCAGAACACCCTCGGCCATCATGGCTGCAATGACATCTGCGGCAGCCATGGGCAGACGCACAGCAAATTCATGGAAATGCGGCCCGTCGAATACTGCACTTACTCCGGGCAGCTTAATCAGTTGATCAAACAACTGCATGGCGCCCTGATGTGAGGCCAGAGCAACCTCACGCAGGCCCTGCCGACCCACCAGGCTGAGATAGATGGTACCTGCCGTCACCAGTAAACCCTGATTGGTACAGATGTTGGACGTCGCTTTACCACGGCGGATATGTTGCTCGCGGGCCTGCAGAGTTAATGCATAACCTACTTTACCGTCCAGGTCTTCGGTTTGGCCGATGATGCGGCCGGGCATTTGCCGGACCAGCGCCTGGCGGCAACAGGTAAAGCCAAAAGAAGGACCGCCGGAAGCCATGGGCACACCAAAAGGTTGGCCATCACCACAGACAATATCTGCGCCTACACCCTCGCTCCCCCAGTCACCCGGTGCTTTCAGCACACTCAAGGTCATGGGGTTAACCACCGCAATCACCAGCGCACCCAGTTCATGTGCCCAATCCGTGAGCGCATCTACGCTTTCCAGCCGGCCGAAAAAGTTAGGTTGCTGGATGACCACCGCTGCGGGTGAGACATCGTCTGGCAGCGAACGGATATCCACAATACCGCTGGGATCCAACGGCAGCGTCTCAATCTGAATATCCTGATTCTTGACAATATTCCGCGACGTGTCGGTGTAGTTTGGATGCACTGAATCCGCCACCAGTACCAGACCGCCTTTGTTCTTTTTATTCCCGCGCAAGGCCATCAACATCGCTTCAGCCAGGCCGCTGGCACCGTCGTAGACGGATGCGTTGGAAACGTCCATACCGGTCAGGGTAGCCATCATGGATTGATATTCGTAGATCAGCTGCAACGTGCCCTGGCTGGCTTCAGCCTGATACGGGGTGTACGCCGTCATGAATTCACCGCGGGTGGTGATATCCCATACCGCCGCGGGGATATGGTGGTCATAGCTGCCGGCACCCATGAAACAGGTATAGCCTGCATCAGCTTCCGCGCGTTCGGCAAGCACCTGCAGCATGGCCATTTCACTGCGGCCAGCGGGCACGTCCCGCAGACTGCCGTTTGCCAGGTGCGAGGGAATTTCATCAAACAGCGCGCTGATATCTGGCGCGCCGATTTCCGCCAGCATGGCGGTTACGTCAGCCTCGGTATGCGGTACAAACGGCATCTGGGCTCTCCTTAATGGATTAGCGGGTATTGTCTAAGTGATGACAAGCACTGCGGTGAGACGGATCAGTGCTCTTCTTCGTCGCAGACTTCTGTATAGGCTTCTGCGTCGAGCAGTTCTTCCAGTTCAGCCACATCGTCAGGCTCTATTTTGAAAAACCAGCCTTCACCGTATGGGTCCTGATTGACCTTTTCAGGCTCATCATCAAGCACACTGTTGATCGCAACAACCGTACCCGTGATGGGGCCGTAGATGTCGGAAGCGGCTTTGACAGATTCTACTACACCCGCCTCCTCTGCTGCGTTTATTTGTTGTCCTACCTCAGGTAGTTCAACGTAGACCACATCACCCAGCGCGTTCTGCGCATGGTCGGTGATGCCTACGGTGACGCTGCCGTCTTCCTCCAGCCTCGCCCATTCGTGGGTGGCAACATATTTATACTCTGCAGGTACTTCACTCATTTGCGGTGCGTCCTTCTTGTTATATCGGATCAAGTTGTTGGGTTGTTTCGATCTGCGTCGATTAACACACCGCTGATCTAGCCCACCAGATTTTTACCCTGTCGGACAAACGGGGGCTTCACTATTTCAGCGGCTTTGGTTTTTCCCCGTATGTCCACCTCGCAGGCTCCGCTTGCCGCCCTGGGCAAACGCGCCAGCGCAATACTGAACCCCAGCGTGGGGGAAAACGTTCCGCTGGTGATTATCCCATTCCCAGCCGATGTGGTCACCACCTGACCATGACGTAAAACGCCTTTGTCTTTCATGATGAGGCCCGTCAATTTCATTGGACATTGACCGCGCTGCGGTTCTATTGCACTGCGGCCGATAAAATCACGATCATCAGGCGACCAGGCGATGGTCCAGGCGATGTTAGAAGCCAGTGGTGAAGTCTGTTCGTCCAGGTCCTGACCATAGAGATTGAGACCGGCTTCCAGTCGCAACGTATCACGCGCACCCAGTCCAGCCGGTTGCACGCCGGCTTCGCGCAGGCGTTGCCATAAGCTGATGCCCTCTGCGGGTGGCAGCATGATTTCAACCCCATCTTCACCGGTATAACCGGTGCGACCCACCATCCACTGCCCAAACAGCGCCGCACTGAACGGTGCAAGGTCTGCCGGTACACTGCCGGGGTAACACTGGTTGAGCCGGTTGATGGCTTCAGGACCCTGTACGGCAATCATCACCAGGGGCTGCTGCGCAAAAGTCATGGCAGGCATTTGGTGCTGCTCAAACCAGCTCAGCACCTTTGCGCGTGTCGATGCGTTCACCACACAGCGATAGCCTTCCGGCAGCGCGTAGACAATCAGATCATCTAAAACACCGCCGCTTTCATTCAGTAAGGCACCATACAGGGCGCCCCAGGTCGACAACTTCGCAACATCATTGGCCACGACCCGCTGCAGAAAGGCCAAAGCGTCAGCACCGTGCACGTCGATGATGGTCATATGCGAGACATCAAACATGCCCGCGTCGGTTCGCACCGCACCGTGCTCTTCGATTTGCGACCCATAATTCACCGGCATCATCCAACCGGCAAAATCCACCATCTTGCCACCGGCGGCAAGGTGCTCTTCATACAGTGGTGTTTTCCGCGGTGCTGGATCGTTAGACATAGTGCTTCCGTGTAAAAGTAATAATTAGGTATGGCGTGTCACGGTCAAGCCCATGGCCTCACGCATGATCTGCTGTTTAACGCCGTCGAACAGGTTAATTGAAGCAACACCCACGTTGCGCAGCAGAGAAAGACCCGGATCTGAACTGCCGTAGACTTTCTGTAACCCGGCAAACAGGCGAATCATCATCTGTGCTCTGACCTGGCGTTGCCGGGCAAAACGTGACCACAAACCGGGCGCAGACAGGTCGGCCGCCGGGCGAGCCACTTCAAGCAATTGTTGTACATCTTCGAGGCCCAGATTCACCCCCATACCGGCCAGTGGATGCACCACTCGCATGGCATCACCAATCAGCAGCACACGAGGGTCTGGTGCGCAGTTTGGCAGACGCTGCTGAGTCAGCGGGAAGGTGAAACGTTGATCAACCTGCTCAATGTCGCCCAGGCGGTGTTCAATGGCAAAACCAATTTCGCGACAGAATTGCGCATCATCAAGCGCCCTGCGCCGCTGGGCCTCAGCTGCACTCTGCGACCATACAATAGAACACAGGTGTTCATCGACGCCAGGCAGAAATGCCAGCGGACCATCGGTTAAAAAACGTTGCCAGGCGGTGTGCTGGTGAGACTGCGAGGTCTTCACCACAGTTGTCAACGCCACCTGATGCACAGGGTATTGTTGCACCTCAAGATTCATAGCGCGGCGCACCAGCGATTGCGCCCCATCCGCTGCAATCAGGAAGTCGAAACTGCGCATCTCACCTGCCGCGGTTGTCATCTCAACACGATCGCTGAGTACGTCAACACCAGCAATCTCACTTTCCCACAGGGTCAGGTTGGCACGCTGGCTCATCTGCTGCCAGGCGTGTACCAGAAGGGGGCTGACTTCCACCAGCCAACCCAGTTGCTGACACCCCACATCTGCAGCATGAAAAGACAATTCACTGTTGCCCCACTGCTCCCAGACCTGCATATGCCGATACGGTGCCGCAGGCGTCGCGCCCCAGATGCCCACGCTTGCCAGCAATGCCTGAGAGGCGGGCGACAGAGCAACATTACGAATATCCATACCCAGCGCGCCGCGCTGCACCTGTGGCGCTTTGCGGTCAATCAGCGTGACTGCATAATCCCGACGCGCTAATGCCAGCGCCGCGGTGACGCCGACCAGGCCGCCCCCAACAACCGCTATGGTTGAGGTTGTCGCCATTAACGGGCACCTGCACGCCGCGACTGCACGCGCGGCGCCTGCACAAAAGGCTCAGCCATCAGGGCCTCTATTTCAGCAGGCTGTTTTGGCACGCCATCAGTGAGCACCTCGCAACCCTGCCTGGTGATCAGCACATCGTCTTCAATACGAATACCGATACCACGATAAACATTAGGCAGGTGTGCAGTACTTTTATCGCGGGGAATATAAATGCCAGGCTCGATGGTTAACACCATGCCGGGTTCAAATTCGCGCCAGCTGGTGTCAATGCGATAATCGCCGACATCATGCACATCAATGCCCAGCCAGTGGGAGGTTTTGTGCGGGCAGAGTGACTTGTAGTCTTCAGCAGCAATAATGTCATCAGGCTCACCTTCGAGCAGACCCAGTGCCAGCAAACCCTCAACCATAACCCTAACAGCTGCCTCATGGGGCGCATTAAAATGATTCCCCGGCTGGCACTGGCTGATCGCCGCTTCGTTTGCCTGCAGCACAATATCGTAAAGTTTGCGCTGTGCGGTGCTGAACTTTCCGCTGACTGGAAAGGTACGTGTCACATCTGCAGCATAATGCTGGTATTCGCAGCCTGCATCGATCAATACAAGGTCGCTCTTTTTCAGTACAGCGGTGTTATCGACGTAGTGCATCACACAGGCATTTTCTCCGCCGCCGACAATACACGGATAGGCAGGCGAACGGGCACCGTGGGACATGAACTCATACGTCAGCTCGGCTTCCAGCTGGCTTTCCAGCATACCCGGCTCACACACCTGCATGGCTCGGCGATGAGCGGTGCTGGTGATTTTTGCAGCTTTGCGCATCAGCTGCAGCTCTTTGGCGGATTTAAACAGTCGCAATTCATGCAGCAGGTGCTTCAGCTCAAGAAACTCTCCCGGCGGCTGAGCTCCACCGGCTTCGCGTTTGCGGATATCCGCAACCCAGGCCAGCAGACGGCCATCAAATTCCGGGTACTCGCCAAGCGTCATGTAAATACGTGCCCGGGATTCCAGCAGGCCGGGCAGAATGTCATCCATGTCCGAGACGGGGAACGCATCGTCCATACCGAGGTTCTGAGTTGCTCGTTCCGGCCCCAGACGCTCGCCATCCCAACGTTCAGCCTGGACATCCCGTTCAGCGCAAAACAGAATTTCCTGACCGTGTTCACGTCCCGGTACCAGCAGCAACAGGGCGTCGGGTTCAGAAAACCCGGTAAGGTAAAAAAAATCGCTGTCCTGGCGAAACAGATATTGGATATCGCGGTTGCGACGCGCTGGACTGGCACCAGGAATCAGCGCCACAGATCCTGGCGACATCATCGACATCAATTGATTGCGGCGTTTCTTGTAATCAGCGGTACTTATGTTCAAGAACTGTCCTGGTTGTCGTCTGTATTAGCCGCAGTACTCTCTGCCTGTTCTGAAATCAGCGTCAGTGCAAGCACGGCAGCCACACGCACGTACTCGTATATTTCCATGTAAGCACTCTCTTCCTGCTCACCACCTTCTACGGATTCATCAAGACTGCTGATACTGGCAAAATCTCGCAGAATTTCCTGCACGTCCAACGGCAAGGCATCCATGGCAGCGCCACCTTCACTGCCTCCGAATGCGGCGCCAAAACCACTCAGGAAACCGGCACACCAGGCGCTCAGACCTGCAAGACGTTGCTCAAGCGGATGTTCATCGTCAGGGATAAGAGGCACAAAACTCATGTCCTGGGCAAACAACCCATCAAGGGCGGCACTGATAAAATCGCTCACCGCGGTTTCATCAGATAAGACGTCTGTACCCATCAACTGGACAAAGTCTGACAAGAGAAATTGAGCCGGCTCGCCCGCGGCAAAACCGCAGACCACGCCGTGTAACTCAGGTGGATCAATAATAGAGGACGCATTCTGCGCAAGAGCTTGAAGATCAGACACGATATATAGGGCTACACAAAGGGAGGTAATCAGAGCAAACTATCGCCCAACCGCGGAATAAATGCCACAGACAAGCATTTAGTTAAGAAGAAAAAGCGTAACTGAGAATAAGAAAGAGCAAGACCATGGCTTCAAACGCTGAAATAGAACAACTCAGCCAACTTGAACAGCAGATCGACGAACTGCTGGTACTGACCACCGTGTTAAGCAAAGAAAACAGAGCTCTGCGTACACAACAGAAAAACTGGTCTACCGAGCGCGCTAAACTGATCGAAAAAAACGAACTGGCAAAAAGCCGGGTTGAGTCCATGATCACGCGTCTTAAAGCGCTGGAAAAAGATTAAAAGTCAGACGGGTACACAATTCACTATGACTCAAGCAGCAAATACCGTTCGCGTTAGCATCATGGGTAAGGAATACCAGGTCAGCTGTCCACCCGATGAAGTTGATGCGTTAACACGTGCGTCCCAGTTTCTGGATGGCCAGATGGAAACCATACGCGCCTCCGGCAAAGTCGTGGGTTTGGATCGAGTGGCGGTCATGGCTGCACTGAACATCACCAATGATTACCTGTCTGGTCAGAGTGTTTTAAACGAAACCAAAGACGCCGTCGGCCAACGCCTTGAGAGCCTCAACAGCAAAGTCGAAACCGCGCTGGCAAATCACAAGCAGTTAGACCTGTAAAGACTTTTCCCTGCTTTCCGCGGGACATCTCCCATACTGCCCAATTTATCTAAATACAAGTCTTGGACTCGTCGCATGAAGGACTATACTGATCCTGTTCCTGGGATGTTTGCCAGTTGGTCGCGTCCTTGAGCCGTTAGAGATAACTCAGGAGTTTCTGCTGCCAGCGTCCGTGTGCTTGCCCAACTTGATGGGATGCCTTAGATGTTGCACAGGCCTCCGCCTTGAACCATAACGGTTCAGGGCAAACCAGTAGCGGCATCTCCGGGAACACTTTTACCGCTTGGCGACCTGATGTACCTGATGCATAGGAGGTCTTCATGAGTGACCGGCGAAAAAACCTCCGCAGCGAATTCTCAGATCGGCGCCGCAGCCTGGACGATCAGACACGCCACATCGCGAATCAGAGTATTGCCACACATCTGGCAGACTGGCCGCCACTGCAGTCTGCTCAGGTCGTTGCCGCCTACGCGGCCAGCAACGCTGAAGTGGATATAACAACCACTATTACTCACCTGTGGCAGAAATCTGTAAAGGTTGCGTTACCCGTCGTCAGTGCCAATGGACAGATGACCTTTTTTGTCTACACCCCGGACAGCGACATACAGACCAATCGATTTGGCATCATCGAGCCGCGCAACAGTGTTGAGATTCTACCCACGCAGATAGATGTGGTGCTGACACCCCTGGTCGCCTTTGACAGCTGGGGCCATCGCCTGGGCATGGGCGGCGGCTACTATGACCGATACCTGCCTGAAACCCGGGCTTACGTTCTCGGTGTGGCCTTCGCCTGCCAGTACAGTGCAGCTGAACTCCCTCATGAATCATGGGATGTGGGCTGCAACGCTGTGGTCACGGAAAATGGCGTGCTAGAGTTTGCATCCTAGTTGTCAGGTCGGTTGATATGCCCGTTCGAAAAATCATCAATATGGGTCACCCCAACTTACGCAAAGTTGCAGAACCGGTAGCCCTCGACGCGATTGGCAGTGACGCGCTGAATCTCCTGATCGCCGATATGGTGGATACGCTGCACGACTACGGGGGTATTGGCCTGGCGGCACCGCAAATTAATGTGCCGTTACGCCTGGCTATCGTTGAAATTCCCGGTGGCCCCAGCCGCTACGGCGAGATTGAACCTTTACCCCTGACCACGTTCATCAATCCGACGATCACGGTTCTCGATCCCACCGCAGCCGGTTACTGGGAGGGTTGTCTGTCGGTACCGGGCTTGCGGGGCTTTGTGGAGCGGCCGCAACATATTCGTATTGACTACACCGACACCAGTGGCAACCCTGCAGAGCTTATATTTGAAGGTTTCTGGGCAACGGTGTTCCAACACGAATTCGATCATCTGGACGGCAAACTTTATATCGACCACATTACTGATCGCACCAAACTGGTGTTCGAAGAGGAATACCTGCGTTTCTGGCAGGACAGTTAGCCCCGCCAGAGGTTTACTTCAAAAACAATTGATAGGCCGGGTTATCGCTCTCTTCCCAGAACCGATAACCGATGCGTTGCAGAAACTTGAGCAGCTTCGGACGCTCCCCGGTGCTGCCCGCAAAGCCAACCAGTACACGCCCATACGCTGCACCATGGTTACGATAATGGAACAGTGTGATATTCCACTGCGCGCCTACGCCGCTGAGAAACTGCAACAACGCACCTGGACGCTCGGGAAACTCAAATCGAAACAACAGTTCTTCCTCCGCACCGATACTGCGCCCACCTACCATATGGCGTACGTGCAGTTTGGCCGCCTCATTGTTGGTCATATCCACTACCGCATATCCGCGACGCAACAGTTCAGCCACGGCGTCGTCACGGTCGACCGGCGTCGCAACCTGCATGCCGACATAAATATGCGCCTTTGAATCGCGTGCCCAGCGGTAGTTGAACTCTGTTATGGAACGTTTTCCCAGCGCCCGACAGAACTTCAGGAAGCTGCCTTTTTCTTCATCGATGGTCACCGCAAGAATCGCTTCGCGCTGCTCACCAATTTCAGCGCGCTCGGAGATATGTCGCAGTCGATCAAAGTTAACGTTGGCGCCGCTGACAATGGCGACTACGGATTGATCCGCCGCCGGATTTTCCGTCAGATAACGCTTCATGCCGGCAACCGCCAGTGCCCCCGCCGGCTCCGCAACAACACGGGTTTCCTCAAAGACATCTTTGATTGCTGCACAAACCTCATCAATGCTGCAAACCACAACATGATCTACACATTTCCTGGCCACCTTGAAGTTTTCTTTGCCTACCTGCGCCACAGATACGCCGTCTGCAAACAGATCAAGGGTTTCCAGAGGTAACTTCACCCGGCGCCCGGCCTGCATGGCCGCGTGCAGACACGCTGAGCCCTGCACCTCCACACCAACAATTTTGGTATTCGGATAGAGGTACTTGATGTAGGCCGCAATCCCGGCAATCAGTCCACCACCACCAACGGGTACAAACACGATATCCGGGCGACGAGGATGCTGATTAACAATCTCCATACCCACGGTGCCCTGGCCGGCGATAACATCCACATCATCAAACGGATGCACAAAGGTAAGGTTATCTTCACTCTGCAGTTGCGCGGCATGCGCAGCAGCCTGCGGAAAACCATCACCATGCAGGACAACTTTTGCGCCCCTGGCTTTGACCGCGTCGACTTTGATGCTGGGCGTGTTACGGCCCATAACAATAGTGGCCTTAATACCCAGGTGACGTGCCGCCGCGGCGACGCCTTGCGCATGATTGCCTGCTGAAGCCGCTATCACGCCGTTTTTCTGCTCAGCAGCGCTCATTTGTGCC
>CBDUMB010000034.1:0-13134 GCA_965368205.1 uncultured Pseudomonadaceae bacterium
CCGAGGCCGCAGCAGGCGGTGATCAAAGACTATTATCAGGGCCTGAATTTTCTCTTGGGAGACCGCCCGGAACTGGGTGTGGATCGGTTTATTGATGCCATGGAGGTGTCAGATCAAACCATAGATGTCCATCTGGCAATGGCAGGTGTTGTGCGCCGACGTGGCGAAGTGGATAAGGCCATACGTATTCACCAGAACCTGCTGGCCTCCCCGGTTTTGAACCAAATCAACAAACAGCTTGTGGAAATGGAGCTGGCCCGCGACTACCACACGGCCGGTCTGTTTGATCGTTCTGAAAACCTTTTACAACAGATTGCCCAACGCAAAGGCTCGCAGGAGTTACCTGCATTGGAACTTCTGTTAGATCTCTTTGAGCAGGAGCGCGAATGGCAGCAGGGTATAGACATCAGCACAAAGCTGCTCAAAACGAAACCAGAGCTGCGCACCCGGGTGGCGCACTTTTATTGTGAGCTGGCGGAGTTGAGTTTAGAGGCAGGCGATGTACGTAAGGCACTCACGCTGGCAGGAAAGGCTGAGTCACTGGCACCCGCTGAAGCTCGCAGTCACTGGCTGTTGGCTAAAGTCGAATATGCGCGAAAACACTACAAGCCGGTGTTGCGTCATATTCAGAAAGCGGTGGAGCTGGCACCGGAACTGGTCGGTCATTATGTGGAAGTGTATCGCGCAGCCTGCGAAAGTATGGGTCGTGATGATGAATTTGAGCGTTTTGTGCGGCATAGCTTGCGGCTTTATCCTGACCCGCTCCTGTTGCAGGACTTGATCAACTTTCGGCGTAAAAATGGCAGGGAACTGGGTGCTGATGAACTGATTGAAGAAATTGCCCGCGCGCCCAGCTTCGGGCACCTGCCTCTGTTGATGGAGCTGGGCCAACGCAAACCAGAAGCGGAAGATATCCGCCTCACGGTGGCGCAGATCGTAAACAGCCAGGCAGGATACCAGTGCGGCAATTGTGGATTTACCAGTGCGCACGTGTTGTGGCACTGTCCAGGCTGCCGGGCCTGGGGATCTTTTGGTGCTGCCGGCAGGTTTAATACCACCAGTAAGCTCTGACAAATACCTACAGGGGGCGCCGGTGCTCGCTGGCAGCTTCCAAATTGTCCCTTAGGGCATGCTTTTCATCCCAATTCGAAAAAGGAAGGACACATGACCTATCTGCAGCAGCTACTGGCGATCAGTTTATTAATCATCAGCCAGGTTTCGTTTGCCTTGCCGCAAGGCAGTATCAATGTAAATACCGCTTCGGCTGAAGTATTGGCCGAGATGTTAGACGGCATCGGTGTCGCGCGGGCCCAGGCCATAGTTGAATATCGCGAGAAATTTGGTGATTTTCTGAGCGTGGACGACCTGCTGGATGTGCGTGGTGTAGGACCCGCTGTCATCGAAGTGAACAAAGATAAAATCGCTTTTGTAGATTAACCTGCGCCTGCGGGCTGGCTTTTTTGCCGCGGTGGTGGACAATGCTCAGCCATGTCCACCACCCGCCGCATTACCCATCTCATTGTCCGTCTGGATACCGGTGGTGCCGAAACCAGCTTGCTCAGATTGATTGCCGGCACCCGGGAGAAGCTTGCACATCACGTGATCTGTTTTGGTCCTCCGACAGCCCTTGGTCAGAAAATAGAAAGCCTGGGTGTCCAGGTCAGCTGGCTCGATTATCGGCGCAGCGGTCCATGGGTACTGTGGCAGGCGTTAAGGCTGTTGCGCCAGCATCCGCCAGACATTCTGCAGGGGTGGATGTATTACGGAAACGTTCTGGCGTCCGTGCTGGCCTGGTGTGTGCAGAAGACCACTTCCGCTAAGGTAAAAGTCGCCTGGAATGTGCGCAACGCAATCGTCGGAACGGCGAACGATAACAGGATGACCCGTTTCGCACTAAGTCTGTCACAATGGTGTCATCCAGACCTTGTCATCTACAACTCTTTTTCGGGTCAGAAAGCGCATCGAGCCATGAGTTTACATGGCCGTCAAACGGTCATTCCTAACGGAATTAACTTAGGGGAGTTTATTCCTGATGCTGAAGTGCGCAACCACATTCGCGCAAGTTATCAGAGGACGGCCGATGTTTGGATTGGCGTTGTGGCAAGATTCCATAAAGGAAAAGGCATCCGCGAGTACCTGGATGCGGTCAAACTGCTGAGACAAAGAAAAGTGCCAGCCAAATTTTTTTTAGCAGGAAATGGCTTGACCGTTGAGCATCCCGAATTTGCAGAAATGTTGAAAGCTTCCGGTCTGCAGGCTTGTGAAATAGATTTGCTTGGCCCAATAGAGAATGTGGCCGGTTTTTTACCCGCGGTTGATCTGCTGGTCCTCCCATCCTTGCGCGAAGGTACCCCGAATATACTTTTGGAGGCGATGGCGTGTGGCGTCAAAACTGTAGCGACAACGGTGGGAGATTCTGCTCGAATTATTCAGTCTCCGGAGCGGCTTGTCATTCCGGGGAATGTTGAGGATTTAGTAACAAAAATCTCCACGGCGATAGTAGAGACAGATCAACAGCGCGAGGCTAGAGTAGAGGAGGAGCGGGCTTTTTTGACAGCCAATTATAGCGCTGCTATTTGTATGCAGGCGTATTGCGACCACTATGAAGACCTTTTTAACCAGTCACCAAATGCGTAGATTGTCTGCATGAAACTGTTTTTTGTGGTCAATGAAGCACGCTTCTTCATCTCACACCGGCTGGCTCTTGGTCTGACGGCGATAGCCCGCGGAGACGATGTCTGGGTGATCACCGCACCGAACACCGGTGAAAGTGAACTGGCTCAATATGGTTTCAGATATGTCAGCGTACCGCTGACCCGAAGCGGTTTTACACTCCTGCAGGAAATTGCAGCCTATCGGGCGCTGAAACGGATCTATCGTCAGGAAAACCCTGACCTGGTGCACCATGTCACGATCAAGCCTGTTATCTATGGGTCACTGGCCGCGCGTGCTGCAAAGATTGCCGCGGTGGTCAATGCCGTACCAGGCTTGGGTTTTGTGTTTTCCCGTCGCGGACTGCGCGCTGCGGTGTTGCGCACGCTGGTGAACACCCTGTATCGATTTGCATTTGCCAATGCCAATATGCGGGTCATTTTTCAGAACAGCGAAGATCAGCGTGAGTTTGTCAGCCATGGTATTGTGCGGCGTGAACAGACGATATTGATTCGTGGCTCCGGTGTTGATCTGGCTGCTTATCAGCCAGGCAGTGAGCCGGATCTACCACCGATATTTGTCCTTGTTGCGCGTATGTTGAGCGATAAAGGCGTGGTTGAATTCGCTCAGGCAGCAGAGTTGGTTAAGCGCCAACACCCGGACTGGCGCTTTCTGCTTGCAGGAGACGTTGACCCGGGTAACCCGGCGGCATTGTCGCATGCGCAGTTGTATAACCTGCAGGACGAACATGGTGTGGAGTGGATTGGATACCAGTCCGACATGCCCGGCTTAATGGCAAATTCTCATGTGGTCTGTCTGCCGACCTATAGAGAGGGACTGCCGAAAACTCTGCTGGAAGCATCAGCTGCGCAGCGCGCCATGATTGCTACGGATATTGCCGGCTGCAGAGAAGTCATCACCCAGGGTGTAAACGGCTTGTTGGTGCCGCCGCGTACGGTTGAACCGCTGGCTCAGGCCATGCTGCAGCTTGGCAGCGATGCAGAACTGCGTCAGCGACTGGCGCGTGCGGCTCGTGAGAAGGCAGAAGCAGTGTTTGCGGTTGAAGATGTTGTTGACCACACCTTTCGTGTCTATGACGAGCTGTTAGCAACATGCCAGTCGCGTTAGTGACAGGCGCAAGCGGCTTTGTCGGCACCCATCTGGTGCGGGCACTTGAGCAACAGGGTTGGCAGGTGCACAAAGTAGCCAGACACACAGCGCTCGATCAATATGAGCTTTGCCGCCACGATGTGGTGTTTCATCTTGCGGCGCTGGCCCACGCGGGTGCGCAGAATGCTGATGAAGCCATGATGATGACCGTCAATGCTGAGCAAACTCTGCGCCGCTATGAGCAGGCTTGTCGTGCTGGTGTGGGGCATTTTGTCTGGTTGAGCAGCATTAAAGTGGTGGGTGATACTAGTGCCAGGCCTTTGACGACAGACGACCCTTATGCGCCAGGTGACAGTTATGCGCGCAGTAAAGTGCGCGGTGAGGAGCTGCTGTTGGCAGCAGTAAATGACGGGCAGGCGGCGCGACTTCCCCAGCTGTCTATCGTGCGACCACCGCTGGTCTATGGCCCGGGTGTCAGTGCAAATTTTCTCAGCCTCTGGCGCGCAGCCATGAGTCCCTGGCCGCTGCCTCTGGGTGCCGCAAAAGCGCCGCGTGCCTGGCTAGGTGTCGACAATCTTGTGAGCTTTTTACAGGCGCGCGTGGCGACCCAGGTAGAGATGCCTGCGACACTCTGGCATGTTTGTGATGACGAGCAGACCAGCGTCAGCGAATGGATTATTCATCTGCGCGCACTGGTAAAGCGCAATGCAAACCTCTGGCCTGTGCCGGTAGCGTTGATTAAAGCGGTGGCCTCGCTGGTCGGTAAGCAGGGGTTGGTGAGTCGGCTATTTGATCCCTTGCCAGTGGATGATTCGCAAAGCCGTCGATTGCTGTCCTGGACGCCGCCGTTCACCCAGCAGCAACAACTTGAAAAGGTCCATACGTGGTATCAGCAGCGATAATTTTCCTTTCTGCACTGTCAGTCGGAGGTCTGCTGATGTGGGGGCTGTTGCATCTGGTCAGTCAGCCAAAGCTGTTGGCTCAGCCCAATAATCGCAGTTCACACTCACAGCCAACGCCGACCATGGGTGGTGTGGTGATTGTGGTTCTGGTGCTGGCGTATCTCGCCTGGGTTGCCGGTTCGCAACCCCAGCTGGCGTGGAGTATGTTTGGTGCGCTTGCTGCGCTTGCGTTGGTCGGTCTATGGGATGATCTCGCTGGTTTGAGTGCACGACTGCGTTTGCTGGTCCACGCAGTGGCCGCAGCTCTGGCCTTATGGGGGCTGCAGCTTGACCTTGCCTGGTTGTGGCTGGCCTGTATCTGGCTGGGCTTGATGTGGCTCATCAACCTGTACAATTTTATGGATGGCATCGATGGCCTGGCGGCCTGTCAGGCACTGGTGTTCTGCCTGGGCATACAGTGGCTCGCTGTAGGTGTGCCTGGCTGGAGTGGTGATTTACTGTGGCTGCTGGGTGGCGTGACGCTGGCATTCTGCGGGTTTAACTGGCCGCCGGCGAAAATATTCATGGGTGACGTGGGTAGCGGCTTTCTGGGCCTGCTCCTGGGCGTGGTTGCACTCTACGTCTGGCAGAGTTTTGCAGTGCCGCTGGTCGCGAGTTTGATACTTCTGGCCGTTTTCTGGTTTGACGCCACCTATACCCTCTGTGTGAGAATAGTCACGCAACAGGAGTTCACGCAGGCGCATCGATCACATATGTATCAGCAGCTTGCGCAGCGTCAGGGCCATTTATGGACGACATCCGCCTTTCTGATTTTTTCTCTGTGCTGGCTGCTGCCGATGGCCTGGCTGGCAGTGGAATTTGCCGACACGTTGTTGTCTCAGGCGGGTATCCTGCTGCTTGCGGTATTGCCTCTGGCGATCCTGTGCTGGCGTCTGCGCGCCGGCGTTGCACTGCACTCCCATCCAACACCCAGCGACGGTTAAGATAAACGCCATGGAAAGTCTGTTAGACGAATTATCCAGACGCCGGAAACAGGCCATCGCGGTCATCACTGACGCGGTGATGCTGCCGGTTGCCCTGTGGAGTGCTTTTGCTCTGCGCCTGGGTGAATGGAACCCACAAGTCGTTTCCTATTGGCCGGCGTTTGTGGTCTGTGTCTGTGTTGCGATACCGGTGTTTGGCCGATTGGGTCTATATCGTCAGGTCATCAGATATATGGGCAATCACGCCATGGTTGCCGTTGGCGTGGGTACCTTTCTGGCGGCGCTGGCAGTAGCCGTTGTGCCGTTTATGTTGCAGCTGAAAGGGTTTCCACGCTCTGTGCCGGCCATATTCTGGCTGCTGGCGCTGGTCTATGTGAGTGGCTCGCGTTTTGCAGTGCGCGCGTTTATTCAACGCCAGGGTAAAGGGCCTGCACGTCAGCCGGTCATTATTTATGGGGCAGGCAGCAATGGTGTTGAGTTGTCTCGACTGCTGAAACAGCAGGGCGAGTATCAGGCGATCGCCTTTCTGGATGACAACCGCAAACTGCAACGCAGTTCGATTGATGGCGTTTACGTCTACGCGCCCAAGGATCTGACCCAGCTGTTGCGCGATACCAAGGCGCGGCAGGTCTTTGTGGCCATCACCCAGGATTCTAAAATACGCCGGGACATATTGGATTTTCTGTCTGAATTTTCTATCCGTGTGCGGCTGATTCCTGACATCGCGGATCTCGTCAATGGTCGTGAATCGCTGGCTAATCTGCGCGATGTTGGCATAGAAGATCTGTTAGGCCGTACGGAAGTCGAAGGCTTGCCACACCTGTTATCAAAATCAGTCGCGGGTAAAGCCGTGTTGGTGACCGGGGCGGGAGGGTCCATCGGGTCCGAGTTATGCCGCCAGATATTACGTCAGCAACCCAAGCTGCTTGTCTTGCTTGATCAGTCTGAGTACGGGCTTTACGAAATTCAACGCGAGCTGACAGGGCTTGTGTTGCAGGATGAGAATCCGCCAACCCTCGTCGCCGTCTTGGGTTCTGTGACGAACAATGCCCTGTTGAAGCGTGTCTTTGAGCAATACCAGATTGAAACGGTATACCACGCGGCGGCATACAAACACGTCAGTCTGGTGGAAAACAACGTTATTCAGGGTTTGAAAAACAACACCTTCGGCACGTTGTACTGCGCCCAGGCGGCAATGGATGCCGGCGTTAATCACTTTATTCTCATCTCTACCGACAAAGCGGTGCGTACTTCATCAGTCATGGGTGCCAGCAAACGCCTGGCGGAGATGGTTTTGCAGGCCTTGCAGTCTCACAGCAGCCACACGTGTTTCTCCATGGTGCGATTTGGTAACGTATTGGGCTCCTCGGGTTCTGTGGTACCTCTGTTCAGCGAACAGATCGACAAAGGTGGTCCGTTAACGGTGACTCATCCTGATGTCACCCGTTATTTCATGTCGATTCCGGAAGCCGCTCAGTTGGTATTGCAGGCTGCAAGCATGTCCGAAGGCGGTGATATCTTTCTGTTGGACATGGGCTCGCCAGTCAAAATACTGGACCTTGCCCACCGGATGGTGCATCTCAAAGGCTATTCGATAAAAGACAAAGAGAATCCCGAAGGCGATATTGAGATTCAATTTACCGGCTTGAAACCCGGTGAAAAACTGCATGAGGAATTGCTGGTCAGTGGTGATGTGGTGGGCACTGATCATCGCAAAATCATGCGTGCTCAGGAAGGTCATCCACCCTGGACTGAACTTCGCGGCGCATTAAATACGTTAGAACAGGCTTGTGATACCTATGACTATGATGCGGTGAAAACTTTCATCGAGGGGTTGGTGGAAGGCGCAGATCTTGAATCTCAGCTGGGTGATCTCACGCCGCGTGCCGCGGTTGTTGAAATTAAACCTCGCGCTACCGACGATCCTGCCAAAAACCCCTGACACTACTGGCGATACCCGGCCACCTGGTCTTTGCTGATATTCAAAGCCCGCACCGCATCACTCCCCGCGGAAGAATCCGTGTGTACAACCCCGCAGGGCGCATCGTTGCAGGATAGAGCCGGAGAGGAAAGGCGGGGCAGTTGTGGCGCGCTGAAAACATCAGGCGAGGCCATGATGGTTGCAAAGCTGTCATCCATACCGTAGCCGGTTGCGTAATCAAAAGTGCCGCCTGCTGAAGATTCCCTGCGTGAGTGTGCCAGGCCGAGGTTGTGGCCCAGCTCATGTAACAGCGTGTAGTCTGAGCAGTTAGCAGCCACTACCGAGTAGCCAAAATCCGCTTCCGCAGGATTGCTGAAATCCCCTTGGGTTTGAAAACCGCCGATCCATGCGTAGCCACAATGCCCGTCATTAGCGTAGCTGCGAAACAGTACCACCAGGTCCGCTTCGTGTGTGGTCCGCAATTGTTCAACCGCTGCGAATGCGCTGTGGTTTGCAAAGGTTAAATCATCCAGGGCCTGCGGTGCTGGGGTGAAATCCGGGTAGTCGACCCATTCAATGTGCGTCAATGAGAAAGACAGCTCAACACCGCTGTTAGTGACCACGTCGTTGGCGACGTTGACCAGGTGCGATATACGCAGGTCCGGGATGTTGAATTGCTCTTCCACACCGGGGCTGTATAAGGCCAGCAGCTTTATTTCCGTGGCCGGTGGATCTGGTTCCGGTTCGATCTCTGGCTCCGGCGCTGGGGGCGCTGACAGGGGTGTATCCGCGGTTGCCACCGGCGGCGCGTTTGCGGTACTGGCCGAGCCACCACCGCCTCCACCACCACCGCCACCACACGCGGTGGCCACCAGGATGGCACTTAAAGTCAGAATTCTAAAAACTGCTGTGTACATGGCGGTAATCAGTCTCATGTTGGAGGCGTCGTTGCGCGATTAACTGGTGTGGAAACACGCGGCTTTGGGCAGCATTGCCTTCTATGCGGTAGCTGCCGGTAGAGTTGGCCAGCGTGGCAAAAAACTCATCGCCACGACGGGTAATGGTGGCGACGTAACCGTCCGTCTCTGCCTGCAGGTGCGTGATACCGAACTGCACCTGTGTACCTGTCCGTTTTAGCGTGGCCTGGCTGCCGTCGGGTAAGTCTAAGGTCACATGACCTGTGTCTATCAGCGTGTCGATGGCAGCCAGGTCCAGTGAACTGGTCAACACAGGAATATCTGTATCGAAAGCGAGGTCTGGCGCGGCTGTAATGACGGGCGCGATGCTTACAACAGGTGAATCCTCGGATTCGGACACAGATCTGATAGCGGGTTGCTGTTTTGCTTGATTGGCGTCAATAAACTGGCGCGGTGGCTGGTTTTTGTTCATGAACCGTTCCTGCATGGGCAGGCGGTCGTTTACGGACAGATACGTTATTGCAATGGCAATAAGCGCAGTAAACGCCAGCTTCCTTGTCATAATTCAAGTCTAGGAACGTCTCTGTGTGCCTGCTGCGTGTTTTGTTATAGTGAGGCCCAGTGCACAAACTGGCGGCCCAGCGAGAGGTGGAGAACACCCGATTTCCGCCGGTGTAGTGCAGAAACCAAAGCTTTTGGGGGACGCCGTGACACGGCAACAGGAACAGATGATTTTGCGTTTGTGGCGCGATTGGTGCCGCCTCTGGCCAGAGCAGTTTGGTCATGAATCGCTGCAGGTGAAACCCCAGGGTTATGATCCTGTTTTTGATGTTATTCCCAGCCAGACCTACAAAGATTTTTATCTTGAAGTGGTACGTGGACACCCTTCCTTAAAAACCTTAAATGTCTTTGAAGTCATTGATGTCACCCTGAATCAGGTGCGGGCGCCGGAGACTTCCGGGGTTGGCGCGCCTGCAAAACCTGCCGCAGCGCGGGTGGCGGAGGTTGATCTGCCGGCAAATTCTCCGTCTGAAAGTGATTTGCCAGATTCTGCCGACCGTGCGGACTCCGCCTGATATGGCCTCCCTGTGGTCGCCTTTATGTGATCGCTTGGGAATCAACTACCCGATTTTTGGCTTTGCGCACGATGTCTCCACAGTGGCAGCCATCACCAATGCCGGTGGCTTTGGTGTCTATGGTGCAACCCGTCGTTTTCCGCACGAAATTACCGCGGAGCTGGCGGCCATTCGCAAGCTTGTCGGTAACAAACCTTTTGGTGTTGATCTGGTGCTGCCCCCCGGCATGCCTGAACATAATTCCCGTGAAGCCATTGAGGCTGAAATACCTGATGCCCACAAAGCGTTTGTACAGGGGTTGATAGAAAAATTTGCGGTGCCGCAAGCTACCGAACCTGGCATGCGGACCCGGTTTATCCGGTCCAAAGAAATCGAAGATGCACAATTGCGCGCGGTGCTCGATTCCGATGTTGATATGTTTGCCTGCGGTATTGGTGCACCGCCGGATGCGGTGGCAGAAGCCAAAGCGGGTGGGAAAACAACCCTGGCCCTGATAGGTAGCCCCCATCATGTCGAGCGCAGTATTCGCGCCGGTGTAGATTTTCTAGTGGCGCAAGGATACGACGCCGGTGCGCATACCGGCCCGATTGGAACCTATTCCCTGGTGCCGCAGATTGTAGATGCCGCCGGTGATGTCCCGGTGCTTGTCGCCGGTGGCGTGGCCACTGGACGGCACATCGCTGCAGCGCTGGCCATGGGCGCGCAGGGTGTCTGGTTGGGCACCGCCTGGCTGCTGTCCGGTGAGCATCAGGGCCACATGCACCCGGTAAATACGCGTAAGCTGATTGAAGCGGGCAGTGCAGACACGGTCATTACCCGTTCTGAAAGCGGCAAAACTTTCCGGCAGATACGTACCGGCTGGAGCCAGGCCTGGGAAGCGGAGGATGCACCGGCCCCGCTGAAAATGCCTTACCAGGATGTGCTGGTCGGCGATTTATTAGGTGCAATCGAAGAACATGACATCGAACCGCTGATCCATTCCGGCGCGGGTCAGAGTGTGGCTTACTTCAACGAAGTAAAACCGGTTGCTGCAATCATGCGTGAACTGGTGGACGAAGCGTGTATAACGCTTCAGTCGCAAACGCAGTTTTTATCGACCTAGTTGATGTTGCACCGTAACTTTCCTGCAAAACTAAGCAGAGCCCTTGCCGTTACCTGTTTCGCATTTGCAATAACGGGTTGCTCGGGTATCGACCTCGATACGGTAAATCCTGTGGGAGTCAGTTTAAGTGGCCAATGGCTGGTCGACTTCGGTGATTCCGACCTTGTCCCGGACCTGCGCAACCGACCCCAGGGCCGGCCCAGCCGTCGTGTGCAGGGTTCCGTCAATCGAGAAGCGCTGCGCGTTGCTGATGGCTCAGCGCTTGCGTTTATCGCCCACGATTTTCAGGTGCTGCGCGCAGATAAGCTGACCATCGAACAGAATCGTGACTCAATGGGCCTGGATTATCAGCCGGGTGTCTACCGCGACGTCAGCTGGGGAGAGCGGCAGCGCGGCTTGTGGGAGGTGCAGGCAGGATGGGAAGAACAGCAGCTTGTGATCATCTCCAAAGCACGCAATATGCGTGTTGAGGAGCGTCTGCAGCTGATCAGCCCGGATCTTCTGGAAGTGCGGGTCAACATTGACGCAGACGGCGAGCAGCTGGAGTTTCTGCGTGTCTTCAACCGCCAGCCGTAACCTGGTCCGACACCTGCTTGAGCCATCTGGCTGGTCTGTCTATATTCCAAGCTGGTTAGTCTATTTGAGAACTGGAGTGCGTCAAATCTCTGTAGCGTTTGCCGTTGTAGTGCTGCTTGCCGGGTGTGTCACTCAGACGGGTAAGCAGGCTCAGCAAAGCTATCCAGCCGAGCTTCTCGACGGTGCAAGCGTGTTCGGTGAAGTTGTTGAACCGGCGCCACCGCAGGATTTGCTCAGTGTCAGTGCCGAGATGGCTGAGTTTGTCGCCAGTATCCGAGGGGAGGGTCATTTTGAGTCGCTGCGGTTCCGGCGGCTCATGCGCAAAATGGTGCAGGATGGCTTTTTCATAGATCAGTATGATCGGTACGCGAGCTATTCCGCCGCAAAAACCTTCGCTGTGCGCAAAGGCAACTGCCTGGCTTATACCAACATGTTCATAGCGCTGGCGCGCGAAGCCGGTTTGGACGCAAAGTACCAGCTGGTCAACACACAACCGACCTGGGATGTGGAGTCGGGGTTTCTGGTTCGCAACAACCATGTCAACGTATTGCTTGAAGGCCTGAAGTCGCCGGGCAATAACGTCAGCGACATCACCGTGGATTTTAATGTTGTGCGTGTGGCGGACGACGTGCCGCGCACAACCATTGGAGATGCGTACGCTGAATCAATGTTCTATGGGAACCTCGCAGTTGAACAGTTACACAAAGGGGATCGGCGCACCGCTTTCGGCTATCTCAAACGGGCGATCCTGACGGAGCCTGCGAATACGGATGCCTGGAATAATCTGGGCGCGTTGTACTCAATGATGGATCGTCCGGAGTTTGGTCAACTGGCCTACGAAACGGCAATGTCATTGAGCAAACGCAACGAAACAGCGATCTCGGGGCTTGCGAAAACCCTGCGTCAGCAGGGTAAGCACGAGCAAGCTGATCAATACGAGGCTTTGGCGGCTAAGTATCAGGGTAAAAATCCGTATTATCACTTTGCCGTTGCTGAGCAGGCGTTTCGTAACGATGCCTTCGAGATTGCACTGCGCTCAGTTGAGCAGGCCATTTCGCTGCAGCGCGACAACGCCCGGTTTTATGCTCTGCGGGCAGCTACAGCTGAGGAGCTTGGTGATCTGGCTCTACAACAGAAGAGCATCCGTTTGCAGCACAAACATACAGACAAAAAGACACAGGCGCAGGACCTGATATTCAACTGATTGTGTCCTTCTGAGCGATATGCGCGTCATCTAACACAGCTTGTAAGTCGCGAATGCGCATGGGTTTGGCCAGAAAGTGATTCATGCCCGCGGCGAGACATTCTTCTTTGTCTGCGTTCATGGCGTTTGCCGTTAAGGCAATGATATAAGGCTGGTGAAGGGTAGGGTCCGCACGGATGCGCCGTGTTGCCTCAAGACCGTCCATTTCCGGCATCTGTAGATCCATGAACACAATATCGTAGGGTTTAAGGCGAACGGCGGTGACTGCCTTCAGCCCATCTGCTGCGATTTCTGCGCTATACCCGAGCTTCTTCAGCATCAACACGGCGACGTGCTGGTTGACGGCGTTATCCTCGGCAACGAGTACGCGCAGGTCCGAACTTGCGGGCGCCGTTCGGGCTCTGGGCTTTTCAACGGTTGCTTTACTAAGACTGCGCGGTAGCTTCAGATGCACCGCAAAGGATGTGCCTTGCCCTTTGTGGCTGTCTACTGTGATGTGCCCCCCCATTTCTTCGACCAGCGCCTTGGAGATCGCCAGCCCCAGGCCGGTGCCGCCAAATTTGCGGGTAATTGAGGTGTCTTCCTGGATGAAGGCATCAAACAGGGTAGGGAGTTTGAGTGGATCGATACCGATGCCGGTATCCGTGACCGTAAAAGTAAGACTGTCGAGCAGCGACTGATCAAGTTCGGC
>CBDUMB010000035.1:0-13127 GCA_965368205.1 uncultured Pseudomonadaceae bacterium
ATTTACGTCTCGAAGAGCACCGCGGTGAAGTTCTGTCGATCAACTTCTGGGCGAGCTGGTGTGGCCCCTGCCGTCAGGAGATGCCCATTCTGGACCGTCTGCATGAGCGCTATGAAGACACCGGTTTTGCAGTCTGGGGTATCAATGTAGAAGGCGAAGCAGAGCCTGCACAGAAACTGGTTGATAAAACCAAGGTGACTTTTCCCGTGCTGATTGATGAAGGTCAGGCGGTCAGTGAACTATACGATTTAGAGGCGATGCCGAGCACTGTAGTGGTGGATCGGGATGGCGTTGTTCGCTACATCCACCGCGGTTACAAGCCCGGTGATGAAGCTAAATATGTGGAAGTGGTTAAGAAACTCATCCGCGAGTAATTTTCGATACGAGGTTTTGGCATGACAGGGATAGCTAAGTCGATAGGCGCCGCTCTGCTGTTGTTTGGGTGCGCTCTGGTCTGGGCTGAAGACACTAAATCTGCAGCGTTAGACGTTGAGATGGAAGATGTGAAAAAGGCGCTGGTGGAGCTCAAGCGGGATCTTGTGATCCTTGAAGAAGACCTGCTCTTTCCAGCCAGTTCACAGGTGTCAGTGTTCCTGTCCATGGATGTGGGCGAGTTCTTTGAGCTCGACGCTGTGACCTTGAAGCTCAACAACAAAGAAGTGACTCATCATTTGTACACCGAGAAACAGGTAGATGCGCTGTTTCGTGGTGGTGTGCAGAAACTCTACGTAGGCAATGTGAAGCAGGGCGAAAATCGCGTCACTGCGTTTTTCACCGGTCGCGGTCCCAACGGGCGCGATTTTCGACGTGCCACTACAGTCGAGTTTGAAAAGGGCTTCGAGCCGACCTTCATAGCTTTGGCAATTTCCGATGAAACTGCAGATTTCCAACCTGACTTTGTTGCGGATGTCAGCAACTAGCTGGGTTTGTGTGACGAGCGCTACTGAATAAAGGCGATATACCGCAGTGAAACAATTTCTATGCGAACTCCTTTTTACCTGTGCCCTGGCTGGTGCAGGGACGCCGCCCATTGAAGATCTGACTTATGGCACACTGCTTTACGAGTATTTCCAGGAAGATCATCAGGCAGCGCTGCTAACTGCACTGGTTGCACAACAGCAGGGGCGAAGAGGTGAGAAACAGACTCAATTTGACCTGGCTGCGGGTAGTTTTGCATTTGCAGATGGCATGTACGACTACGCTAATCAGACATTTGCCGCGATTCCTGAAGGCGAAATAGAGCCGTTAGATCAGATGCGTTTATCGTTTCACCTGGCTCGCGAATATCACCGGCGCCAGGACTGGAACGCGTTAGGGCCACAGCTGGCGAACATCGAACTGGGCAAGAGCTGGTTCGGAAAGCAGAAGTTGCACCCTGAAGTGGAGTACATGCGCGGCGAGTACGCTGTGCATCTGGGTGAATATGACAAAGCTGCGCAACACTTTAATCTGATGGAAGAAACCCATCCGCTGCGCGCGTATGGGCTTTTTAACCTGGGCGTTGCCTATCGTCTGGCAGATCAGCTGCCTCAATCTCAGCAGACCTTCCAGACGCTGGCATCGTTACCTGCTTACAGCGATGAGGCCTATGACCTCAGCCAACGGGCCAAACTGGCTCTGGCACTGATCGCCCGCCAGCAGAAAGATACACAGAGTGCCGAAACAGTGCTCAGCGCGCTGCCGGGTGAAGGGCGCTATCAGGAAGTTGCTATGGCTGCCTATGGTGGTCTGGCGATGGATAACCAGGATTATGAATTAGCCGCGCGCATCTGGATGACCCTGCAGGAGCAGGACTACTGGACGCCCAGCACGGCAACCGCTCGACTCGGGTTCCCACTCAGTCTGGAGAAGCTGGCGGGTGAACAACGCGCATCTACAGAGCTTGCGCTGGCGCAGTTTCAGCGGGCTGAAGCAAGTTTTATGTCTCGTCTGAACGACCTGACGCGGCTGTCGGCAGAAGCTGAAGATCCGCAGTGGGTGCAAAGCCTGCTGGAAGTGTTTGCTAACGATGAACAAGACGATGAGCAGATGCAGGTGCTGATGCAGAAGTGGCAGGATCAGCTGGGTCATACGGATTGGCTTGAGTGGCTGGCCACTGACAAAATCAATCAGGCGCTTACTCAGTGGCGTGCGCTGAATGAAATGGAAACATGGGTGGGTGCGCTTCCTGAAAAGCTTGGTGCTCTGGAGCGGGTCGCCGCTGAGCAGCGCCGCCGCGGCGAACAGGCCCAGGTCATGTTGCAGGGTGAAGGCTTGTTGGCAAAACGCGAAGCCCTGCAGGCTCGTGTGAACACAGCGCAATCTGAGTTAAGTGCACTACGCGCTGCAACGCCGATGCCAGATTTGGCTTGGATGATGCCCCTGGCGAACCCGGATGAAAGAGAGCTGCTCACAGAGTTAGATGGCATGCGCAAACTGTTGGTACACATGAGCGAAAAAGATCGTGTCAAGTGGAATGCACGTATTGCCCGCCTGGAAGGGGTCTTGTTCTATCGTCTGGTGGATGAGCGGGCAGCGCGTCTGCAAACGCTGAGTAAATCGCATAAAGACCTGCTGACAGTGCTGGCTGATGTGGATGCCCGTATCGAACGTGTGCAGGGTGCGGAAAGCAATTTCATGGCCGGGGTGGGCACCGATTTTCTGGTTTTTCAGGACCGAGCGGAGGACATCACGCAGATGGTCAATGCGGCCAGAACCAGTCGTGAAAGCCTCCTGGCGGATGAAATACGTGGCCGTATGCAGCAGGAAATGGATCAGGTACAACAGTATCTACTGGTGACCCGAATAGCCATTGCCCGGGCAACTGACCAGTTAGCTGTGGCGTCTACCGGTGGGCTCCAGCCCGGTGGTTTGCCACAATGAAATCTATAACTGCAAAAAACCTTCACGTTGCCTGCCTGATTTCTTTTGCTCTGGCTGCGCAGGGCTGCAGCTGGATGACCTTTGGATTGATAGGTGGCGATGAGCCTGGCGTGGTGAAAACCAAGGGCCCAACTCTGGGTAGCAAGATAAGCGCGCTGCCTGCACTGGAACTGCCGCCGGTTGCGGCCATTAAGCCGACCCGTGATGAAGTTATGGCGGCCTACAACAGAGTATATGGATTGCTGCCTTCCAGTGGTGAGAATTACGCGGTCGGTAAGCGGCTGGCGGATCTGCACATGGAAGTCGGCCAGGATCTCGATATAGAAGGTGGTACCGATCCATATCGCCCCGCGGTTGAACTTTATGAAAAGCTGCTGGCACAAGCTGATGCAGCCGACGAGATTGATGCGATCCTCTACCAGCTTGCGCGTGCTCATGACCTGGTAGGCGAACAGACTCAAACCCTGACTTATCTTGATCGATTGATTGCTGAACACCCTGGCAGTGAATACGTTCCCGAAGGCCGTTTCCGCCGCGCTGAAATCAAATTCTCCAGCGAAGATTATCGTGCCGCTGCAGCTGACTACGGCTACGTTGTTGAGCTTGGCGACAGCACGCCTTATTTCCAGAATGCGTCTTACATGTTGGGCTGGTCTGAATTTAAACGTTCGCGTTTCGATGAAGGTCTGCACCAGTTTTTCAACGTGGTTGATAACTTGTTAGCAGAGGGTGACGCGGCAGATCTTACGGCGATTGACAATGAAATGCTGGAAGACTCGTTTCGTGTCATCACCCTGGGGCTGGCCTATCTTGATGGCGCCCAGACCCTGGCTGATGAGATGCGTAAACGTGGACGTCCGGATTGGCAGTATCTGGCATACCAGCGCCTGGCAGACGACTATTTCGGCAAGGAACGTTTCCTCGACAATGTGGCCACCTGGCAGACGTTCATTGAACACAATTCCCTCGATCGACGCGCACCAGCTGCGCATACCGGCATGATCAAGACGCTGATGGACGCAGGATTTCCAAGTGATGTGTTGCCGAAGAAAAAGGAATTCATTCTGCGTTATGGCGTTTACTCGCAGTTCTGGTCACATCACAGTGAAGAGGTGCGCGCCGAATATCTGCCCACCCTGCACGGTTACCTGTCTGAAATTGCCAAGCTGGCACACGCGGATGCCCAGGCATTTGATCTGGCTCAGCAGGCAGCCAAACAGCCCGCTAAGAACGCTACAGCGCAGCGTACAACACTGTATCTGGAAGCTGCCGGCTGGTACGAAGAGATTATTGTGACGTTCCCACAGGATCCTCGAACCGCTGAGTATCTGTTTCTGTTAGGTGAGTCTTATACCGAAGCCGCTGAACCCGGACGTGCAGTTGCCGCTTACCAGCGCGTGGTGCGTGATTTTCCTGATTACCCGGATGCCCATGAAGCAGGCTACGCCGCCATTCTGGGTCTGACGGAACTGGTTTCGACCGCCAGTGCTGACGAATTGGAATTGTGGCAACGGCTCAAAATTGATGCGCAGATTGAGTTTGCGCTGATCTTCCCAGGTGACAATCGCGCGCCAGCCGTACAGACAGATGCAGCCGATACCCTGTTTACCCTTGGGCACACAACGGAAGCGTTAGATCTGGCGGAAAATCTCCTGCTGGAGTGGCCTGACGTTGAGCCTGAACTGAAAAAAACAGCCTTGCTGATTATTGGTCATGGACGGTATGAGCTTGATCAATTTGTACCGGCAGAAGTGGCGTATCACAAGCTGCTTACCATTGAGCTGTCCAGCGAAGAGCGCGCAAAAGTTTCAGAGCGCTTGCTGGCCGCTGTTTACAAGCAGGGTGAAGCCAGCGATCAGGCGGGTGATGTGGATACCGCGGTGTATCACTTCATGCGCATAGCGCAAATCGATCCTGCTGCAGCGCTGGCCGCTCAAGGCCACTTTGATGCCATTGCTGTTGTTGAATCCGCCGGTCGTGTACCAGACGCGGTAGCGATGCTGGCTGAGTTTCGCAGCCTTTATCCCGATCATGAACTGGGCAAGGGTATCGATATGCGTTTGGCCGGTATGTACGAGCAGACGCAGAACTGGTCAGCTGCGGCAGTTGAATACGCGGGTCTTGCGACTTCCGCTGACGATGTTGAAGTGCGACGACAGTCGCTTTATCGCGCAGCAGAAATTTACCTGCAGCAGGATGATGTGGACGCGGCTATCGAATATTTCCGTGAATACGCGCATACCTATAAAAAGCCCTACGACCTGCGTCTGGAAGCCATTCACAACATGGATGAGCTCTACCAGCGTGTGGGTGACGGCGAAAAGCAGCGCTACTGGTTGGATCAGAAAATCAAACTGCACCGGGAAATGGGCGGTGAGGCTACCGAGCGCGCAACCTATCTGGCCGCTGACGCGCAAATGGTCTTTGCTAATGATGAACGGCTGGCCTACCAGGCGATTCGTCTGACACATCCACTGAACCGCAGTCTGAAGCGTAAGCAAAAAGCATTGAAGCAGACCTTGAAGGCCTACGAACGGGTTGCCGGTTATGAAGTTGAAGCGTTTACCACCGCGTCAACATATGAAATTGCAGATCTCTATTCGGCGTTATCAAAATCGATCATGACGTCAGATCGGCCTAAAGATCTTTCTGCCCTTGAATTGGATCAGTATGAAATTCTTCTGGAAGAGCAGGCCTTTCCATTTGAAGAGCAGGCCATTGAGCTGCATGAAATCAACATGCGTCGTGCCTGGAACGGTACTTATGACGACGCTGTTAAAAAATCATTTGCTGAGCTGATACGGCTGATGCCGGGTCGGTTTAACAAGCAGGAAAGTGAAGTGAGGTATGCCAATGCAATCCACTAGAATTGGCCTGTTAGCGTTCTGTTTTGTGTTAAGTGCCTGTGCAAGCGTGCCTTTGCCTTTCAAGGGTGACACGAAACAAGGCGTCCCAACATCTTCTGCAAACCCAACGTCTGCTCAGCTTGATGCCCAGGAGGGTGAGATTGATCTGGTTGCGCCGGCGGTACCCACGCCCCCCCTTCATGCAGGCAGTCAGGCGCTATTTGATCGCGGCGTGGAGTTGCTCAAAGACAACAACCTCAGTGCGGCAGAGGTATTGTTCCAGGAACTGGCAGAGTCCCAACCAGAGCTTGCAGGTCCCTGGGTCAACCTGGGCCACATAGCCCTTGCGCAGAATGATGAAGCACAGGCGCAACATTCCTTTGAGCTGGCTCTGCAGGCGAACCCCGCTAATTGTGATGCGCTTACCCAACTTGGTGTCATGGCGCGCAAACAGGGTGAGTTCCCGCTGGCACAGCAGTATTACCAGCGCTGTATCGATGCCAATCCAGCTTATGCAAACGCGTATCTGAATCTGGGCATCCTGTTTGAACTTTACATGGGCCGATTGCCCGAAGCGCTTGCTGCCTATAACGATTACCAGACCATGTTACCCAGTCCGAACCAGCAGGTGGCTGGATGGGTGATGGATTTAGAGCGCCGCGTTGCGGCCATCGCCAAGCGATAGCGGAGAAAGCCAATGACACTGTTGCGTTTCAAAACCATTCTGATGACCTCGGTGATAGCGTTTTCTGCAGCGTCCGCGGTGGGTGAAGAATCGGCGCAAGGAGCAGTGCGAGAAATGGAGCAAAAAGCGGCAAAAAATGCCGAAAGTACGCCCCAGGTAGCACAATCTGCAGGTGGTTTCCTGCAACTTGACGAAACCGTGATCTCCGGCAACCAAGAATTACCTAAAGTGCTTTATATCTTACCCTGGCGTGAACCACAGGGTTTGCCAGATATCGAGATACAGGCGGAATTTACCGAAGCAGAGGTGTTTCGGCGTTTGT
This sequence comes from uncultured Pseudomonadaceae bacterium, assembly GCA_965368205.1. Classification (GTDB taxonomy): domain Bacteria; phylum Pseudomonadota; class Gammaproteobacteria; order Pseudomonadales; family Azotimanducaceae; genus UBA4421. Next base: position 6,716 of record CBDUMB010000035.1, read on the forward strand.
ACCCACCAGCATATCGAAGAGAGCTTGGCTACTTCGATACGTTGTCGGGATTGAAAGAAAATCCAGATCAGGAGAAGTAGAAATGGATATGTACGCAACCTTTGTGGGTTTCTTCCAGGAAGGAGGCCCGTTCATGTATCCCATCGCCGTGGTATTAGCCATTGGTGTGGCGATTGCACTTGAACGATATTTTTATCTTGCGCAGCAGATGCGGATTAATCGTAAAGATTACAACGCGTTACTGCCGTTGTTAAAGCAGCGTCGTGTTCGTGAAATTGTTGACCTGACCAAAAAGTCCAAGTCACCAATGGCTCGAATTGTTGCTGATGGTGTTAACAAGCAGGGGACAAGCAACGATTTGCGACGTCGCCAGGACATTGAGTCCGCGATGGAAGAAGGTTTGCTTGAAGCTTTGCCTAACATTGAGCGCCGCACGCCATATCTGGCAACCTTTGCAAACATTGCAACACTGCTCGGTCTGCTGGGTACCATTATCGGTCTTATTGCAGCATTTACAGCAGTGGCCAATGCGGACCCGGCTGAAAAAGCCACACTCCTGTCACAGAGTATTTCGATCGCGATGAACACCACCGCGTTTGGTTTGATGGCGGCTATTCCGCTGCTGTTGATCCACTCCATGTTGCAGAGCAAAACCAGCGCTATTGTTGAGTCGTTAGAAATTGCGGTAGTGAAGTTTGTCAATCTGTTGGAAGGTCATGCTGACGCGGCGGCAAAAGCCACCGGTAAAGTGAGCGCAAAAGCGGCTGTTGCCAAGTAAAGCGAACAACACAGAGGATTTTCCAAAGTGAGCATGGATCGCGTTCGTCTCAGACGACTCAAACATACCGAAGCTGCTGACCTGGATGTCACGCCGTTCATGAATCTCATGATCGTGCTGGTACCGGTACTGCTGCTGTCGATGGTGTTTACCCATACCACGGTCATCGACCTGAATTTCCCCACAGGCCAAGCTGCATCTGGTGAGTTTGATCCTGAGGCGGTACATTTGGAAGTGGCCGTTTACGCTGATCGTCTGGTGGTTGCCGATGGTCGAGGTGGGGTTATCAAACAGGTGCCGGCAGTTGATGGTGAACATAACTTCGCAGAATTGTCTCTGGTTATGCAGGAACTCAAGCGCCGCATGCCGGAAAAAGAGGACATTACGGTTCTGCTGCAGGAAGACACCAGCTATCAGACTCTGGTTTCGGTGATGGACAAAGTGCGTTCTTACCCCGCTGTACAGGCGCTGGACGTTGTCCAGGCGGAGCTCTTCCCAGTGATTTCCTTAGGAGATACACCGGCGGGTGAGCAGTCCGTCGCTGCGGCAGCGAAGCCCAGCACGGGAGATAAGTCGTGAGTGGCCATACCCAGCGCCGACGATCGCGGCAAAGTAGAAAAGGCAAAACAGCTGGTCTGAACCTGGTCTCGCTGATGGATATCTTCACGATTCTGGTTTTCTTCCTGATGGTGAATTCATCAGAAGTGGAAGTGCTGCAGACCAGTTCAAAAATCAAACTGCCGGATTCTTCTTCGGAAAAACAACCGAAGAATCAGCTGATGATTTCTGTAGATGAAGAAGATCTTGTGGTGCAGGGTCGCTCTGTTGCAAAAGTTGCTGACCTTTTTGGTACCGAGGACCTGATGATTGCGGGTCTGCAGTCTGAGCTTGAGTATCAGGCGACCCGGCGTGGTGAAATTCCAGAAGGTGGGTTTGAAATTACCGTCATAGGGGACAAAGAGCTTCCCTATTGGTTGTTGAAGAAAATTCTGATGACCTGCCAGACCGCGGATTTTGCCCGTGTCAGTCTGGCGGTGAATAAAGTCGGTGGCGAAGCCAGTATAGAAGAACTGTCAGCTGCAACCACTGAAGTTAGCCAGGGAGCAGCGTCATGAGCACAATGATGGCGAAAGTGCATGACTTCGATCTGCCCTGGGATAACCAGCGATCAGACCGCAAGGTACTGAAATCCTGGATGGTGATCTGTCTTGGTGTATTGCTGGTGGTTGGCCTGCCGATGCCCTTTCTCACGCTACCCGAAGTGGAGCGGGAAGAGCTGGAAGCGTTACCTCCCCAGTTGGCGCGGATTGTCATGGAACAGCCGAAACCCAAGCCGCCGCCACCACCGCCGCCAAAAGAAGTTGAAGAAGTTAAACCTGAAGTGCCGAAAGAGGTTGCTAAAGAAGAAGTGGTGAAGCCAAAGGTGGAGCCTAAAGTAGCTGATGCGAAGGAAAAGGCATCCGTATCGGGCTTGCTGGCGTTCAAAGATGCGTTTGCAGACATGCGTGAAGCCGTCGATGTTGACAAGTTGCAGGACACAGCGGCTATTCAGAGAGGATCTGGTGAGGCAGCAACCATAGATCGTAATCTGCTGACCTCCAAACACAGCACTCGAAGTTCTGGTGTAAACGTGGCTGCGTTATCTCGTGAAACCGGCGGAGTAGCTTTGTCAGGTCGGCAAACCACCAAAGTTGAAGCGCCCGAAAATGTTGCCGGCACCGGTGGCGTGCGTAAGCAGCAGGTGGCTGACCCTCGAAGTCGCAGCATCGAAGAGATCCGGCGTGTTTTTGATACCAATAAGGGTGCCATCTTTGCAATTTATAATAGAACGTTGCGCTCTAATCCTGCGCTGCAGGGTGAAGTGGTTCTGGAACTGGTGATCGACCCCAACGGTGCGGTCATTGAATGTAAAGTGGTGGCATCTGAGATCGCTGATCAATTGATGATCGACAAGATTGTCAATCGTATCCGTCTGTTCAATTTTGGCGAACGTGACGTGAAACGCACAACCATCCGTTATCCGGTACACTTTTTGCCCACCTGATCTTAAGGGTAGTGTGTGAAACCATTGGTGCTGATCGTGGGGCCACCCGGGGTTGGCAAAATGACGGTTGGACAGGCGCTGTCTTCAGCAACGACTTTTCCGCTGCTGCATAATCATCTGTCCATCGAGTTAGCGCTGAAGTTTTTTGACTTTGGCGCACCAGGTTTCGACGACCTCAACAACACCCTGAAAGACACCATCGTGCAGGCTGTGGCAAACAGTGATCACGCGGGTTTAATCATGACTGCGGTTTGGGCTTTTGATCTTGAAGCAGATACCACAGCCGTTTCCAGGTTGGTCAAAAACTGGCACCAAGCCACCCACGGCGAGGTGGTGATTGTTGAACTGTGTGCGGATGAGGCTGTAAAGAAAGCCCGCAACGCCGCCCCGGAACGATTGGCAGCAAAACCCAGTAAAGTGGATGTGCAGGCCTCAGAAGCGCGCCGACGCCATAATGAAACCCATCATCAGTTGAACAGCAGCGGTAAGTTGCCTCTGCCCTTGCCTCATATCCTGATCGATAATTCAGACCTGTCGCCCGAGGCGGTGGCGAAGCAAATAAGCAGTTGGGCTGGCGTACAGGGTTTTTTCTAGGCTGACTTTACGCCATACTCGAAGCAGGCGTTTCACCCATGCCTCCGCCCTCCGTCGGGAAAGTACTTATCGTGCAGGGTCGTTAACTGAAAGCACTTTGCTGTTCGAGCACATCGCATAAGGAGGGATTGTGAAATAAGCTCGCACATGGAGGTTTTCATGATTCTTTCTACTCCCCTTTTTGTATTGCGGCGCCAGGCTCGACTGCTGGCACGTGAACAACGTATTGCGCTGCATCAGGCGCTGGATCAAATTGCACGCGACCAGGGCTTTTCTAGCTGGAGCTTGTTGATGGCAAAGCACAAGGATACAAAGCCCGGCGCGGCGCTGAATTCGCGGCTTATGCCTGGCGATCTGGTGCTGGTTGGAGCCCGACCCGGGCAGGGCAAAACGCTTTTATGTCTGGAGATGGCTGTTGCGGCCATGCAGGCAGGCAATCAAAGTGTGTTTTTCTCGCTCGAATACAACGAAAAGGATATGTGGGGGCGCTTTGCTGCGATCGGTGAAGAGCCTGTGGCGTTTGCGCAACAGTTTACTTTTGATGCGTCCGATAATTTGAGTGCACAATATATTGTCGAGCAACTGGGTGAGGCAGTCCCCGGCACTTTTGTTGTGGTGGATTATCTGCAGTTACTGGATCAGAAACGTGATCACCCGCCGCTCTCTGAACAGATTAAAACCTTGAAGAAATTTGTTGCACAGCGCAATTTGATCATGCTGTTTATTTCTCAAATTGATCGTGGATATGATCTTGTCGATAAGCCTGTACCCACAATGAGCGATGTGCGTCTACCCAACCCTCTGGATCTGACGCTATTCACCAAGACCTGTTTTCTGCATGACGGTAAAGCGCATCTTGAGCGCGTTAGACTTTAATCCCATGCCATAAAAAGCAAAATCCATCAGGACACATTTCGCTCACGGCCCTGCCAGTAGGGTTTGCGCAGCTCGGTTTTTAAAACTTTCCCCGACGGGTTGCGTGGAATTACAGCCATCCAGTCAACGCTGGTGGGACACTTATAGTGGGCCAGGTTCTGGCGGCAGTAAGAGAAGATGTCTTCCTCGCTGAGCGAGTCATTTGCACGCGTGATAACGGCTTTGACGGATTCACCCCAGCGATCGCTGGGAATCCCGATGACCGCAGCATCGGCAATGTCTGGATGCGCCATTAAGACATTTTCGATCTCTGCGGGATAAATGTTCTCGCCGCCCGAGATGATCATGTCTTTGACGCGATCGTGAATAAAGAGATATCCGTCAGCCAGATAGCCGGCATCACCAGATTTGAACCATCCATCTGCGGTGATGCTTTCCTGGGTTGCTTGGGGATTATTCCAATAGCCTTTCATGACCTGTGGGCCGCGGATCCAGATTTCTCCAACCTCGTTGTCGCCGAGGACCTCACCTGTTTCCCGCTCAACAATTTTGATTTCGTGGTTCACTACCGCTTTGCCGCAAGAGCGTAACAGGTGCGCGCGGGGACCACCTGGATCATGGTCTTCTGGTAGGAGTTGAGTGATGCCCGCGGTGGTTTCGGTAAGGCCGTAGACCTGAAAAAAATCAGCGCCAAAGGTTTTGATAGCGCCGACCAATACCTCTTCAGTGATTGGGCTGGCCCCGTAAACGATGGCCTGCAGTGCTGAAAAATCAAAATCTCTGATGTTGGGCTGAGCCAGCAGAAACTGTAGAACCGCCGGCACAAACACTGAATGCGTGATGCGATGGTTCTGCATGACCTGTAGAATTTCCTGCAGTTCAACGTCGCGCAAAAGAATGGATTCGGCGCCAGCGTACACACCGCCCAGAGCCCAACCGCTGCCGGATACATGGAATAGAGGCATACAAACAAGATTGACGGCATCGGACGTTATCGCAAGTGGCCCCGCTAAAGTTTGCTCAAGCATGTGCAGCATGTTGCGATTGGTGATTTCAACACCTTTGGGTAAGCCGGTTGTGCCACTTGTGTAGAGTTGATAGCAGGTGTCGTCTGCACTGATCGGTGCATTAGGGTCATGTTCTGATTGACCGGCAATCCATTGCTCAAACGTTGGATAACCGGTGTCGCCGGCATCGCCGATAACAACTACGTTGTCACCCAGTTGCAGTTCCATTTGGGACAGGTGTTCGAGAAACGCTTCACCAATCACCAGTACCTTCGCTTCACTGTTGTTCAGGATGTATTCCATTTCAGGCGGTGCCAGCCGCCAGTTCACAGCAACAGACACTGCGTTTAACTTGGTGCCGCCAAAAAATAGTGTGAAATACTCTGGTGCGTTCTTGTCCAGATAAGCCACTCGATCCTGGGCTTTGATGCCCATGGCTTGCAGGGCGTTGGCCACCTGGCAAGCTTGCCTGTCCAGTTCTGAATAACTCCAACGCTGATCATCTGCGGTGTAAAGCAGTGCGGTTTTATCCGGGGTGCTGGCTCGATGCGTGCGTGTCAGTTCAGCGATGGAATTAAAGGTCATATCAGTGCCTCAGGTTACTCATCGTGTGGATGCGGCTTATCAGGTGTGCAGTTTCACCGGTAACTCAGTGTAGCCGCGCACAAAATTCGAAATCGCGCGCACGGGTGCGCCGACAACTTCGATCCTGCTGTACCGCTGTAACATCTCTTCCCACAATAGCCTGAGTTGAAGCTCTGCCACACGATTACCCATACAACGATGCACCCCGAAACCAAACGACAGGTGCTGCCGTGCATTGGAACGGTCAACGTTGAGAGTGTCCGGGTCTGCAAACACGGCTTCGTCTCTATTGCCTGAGGCATACCACATCAGCACCCGTTCACCTTTCGGGATAACGGTACCGTTGATTTCTACGTCTGTGGTTGTGGTGCGTCGCATAAACGCCAGTGGTGTCTGCCAACGAATGATCTCCGCCACCGCATTGGGGATTTTTGCGGGATCTTTTTTCAGCTTCTCGAATTCTTCTGGAAATCTGTTCATGGCGAGCACGCCACCGGAAATCGAATTGCGCGTTGTGTCGTTGCCACC
>CBDUMB010000036.1:0-13046 GCA_965368205.1 uncultured Pseudomonadaceae bacterium
GGTCGCTTCACCACGTACAACTTCCAACAAACGCATGACGTTAGCCGGGCTGAAAAAATGCAGTCCGATAACCGCTTCAGGGCGCGTGGTAGCGTTGGCCATCTTGTCAATATCAAGGCCGGAGGTATTACTGGCGAGAATGGCGCCTGGTTTGGCCACGGCTTCCATTTTTTTGAAAGTGTCAACTTTGACATCGATGTTTTCGTAAATCGCTTCGATGATGACGTCAGCCTGACCGAGCCCGGAGTAGTCGGTGGTGCCGGTCAGAATGCTCATGCGCTGATCTACTTCGTCAGCGGTCATGCGGCCGCGCTGTACCTGGATATCGTAATTACGCTTGATCACACCAATGCCGCGATCCAATGCTTCCTGATCAACTTCCAGCACCGTGACTGGGATACCGACATTCAGGAAAGACATGGTGATACCGCCACCCATCGTGCCGCAGCCGATAACGCCGGCCTGGTTGATTTCCTGGGTAGGCGTGTCTTTAGGTACATCCGGTATTTTTGCAACTTCGCGTTCTGCAAAAAACATGTGGATGAGCGCTTCGCGTTGAGGGTGTTTTAAACATTTCGCAAAACATTCAGCTTCAACTTTCATACCGGCGTCAAAATCGCCCAGATTAACCGCCGCCTCGACACACTGAATGATCATTTCAGGTGCAAAGCGTTTGCGCATTCTGCGCGCTGATGTTTTGCGTGCGTTGTCGAACAGCTCGGCGTTGTCGCGATCGGCTACCAGCAATTCTGATTCATCACGTATTCTGCGGATGGGACTGCCTTTAGCGATAATATCCTGGGCAAAAGCGATACCTGCGTCGACGATGTCGCCGTCAGCCACACTGTCCGCAATGCCGAGTTCTTTAGCCGCCGGGCCTGGGATGGGATCGCCGGAAAGAATGAAGTTGAGGGCTTTTTCCGCGCCGATGAGACGGGGTAGGCGTTGTGTGCCGCCAGCGCCAGGTAACAGACCCAGCTTCACTTCAGGTAGACCAACCGGTGCCGTAGGGGCGATGACGCGGTAATGGCAACACAATGCAACTTCAAGACCGCCGCCAAAGGCAGTGCCGTTGATTGCAGCAACGATGGGCTTGGTGCTGTCGTCCATGCTTGCAAGACAATCGTGCAGGCTGGGACCCTGTGCAGCGCCGCCAAATTCGGAAATGTCTGCCCCAGCGATGAAAGCGCGGCCTGCGCCGGTGAGCACAATCGCCTCTACGCTGTCGTCTGCCAGAGCCTTGGCGATACCATCGGACAGTCCCTGCCGTACGCCTGAGGACAGCGGGTTGACCGGTGGATTGTCGATGGTCAGAAGCGCTATGTTGTCGCGCTGTTCGTAGTGCACAGTACCTTTCATGTTCCCTCTCAACTGGGTTTAAAAATTTGGGGCGCCAGTTTGCCGCAAGTCGCGGTAGAAGGGTAGGTGCAGACAATTGCCGCGCGCCGGTTTCATTGTCCATTGTCAGTTCAGCTGTGCTTTTTAATTCGCACGCCAAGAGGTATTCTAACTGGCTGATGAGGGCAGGATGGCTATGTCGAGTGGGCGCATAAGACCCAACCTTAGCTTCAGCCTTGAGAGATATCCCGCCTCGTACAAATTTATAACCAAAGGAACGAAAAACGTGGAAAACGCATTAAAATTCTACATCAATGGGCAGTGGGTTGAACCTTCAACCACTGACACGCTTGATGTCATCAATCCAGCAACGGAACAGTCCATTGGTAAGATAGCCATGGGTGGCGAAGCAGACGTCAACGCTGCAGTTGCTGCCGCAAAAGCCGCTTTTGAAACTTATTCGCAGACAACCAAAGAAGAGCGCATTGCGCTGCTGGAAGCGATTATCGCCAAATACGCTGAACGTATGGGTGATGTGGCAAACGCCATCAGCCAGGAGATGGGTGCACCTTTAGGACTGGCTAACGCAGCCCAGGCGCCTTCTGCCCTTGGACACTTCATGACAACCCTGGAAGTATTGAAAAACTTTGAGTTCGAAGAAGATATCGGTACTTCTCACGTGATTCGCGAACCAGTTGGCGTCTGTGGTTTGATCACACCCTGGAACTGGCCACTCAATCAGATTGCGTGCAAGGTTGCACCCGCACTGGCTGCTGGCTGCACCATGGTCCTGAAACCATCAGAAGTAGCACCCTTGAACGCCATTGTGTTCACCGAAATTCTGCATGACGCTGGCGTACCGCCCGGTGTATTCAACCTCATCAACGGTGATGGACCAAATGTCGGCGCGCCGCTGTCGTCGCATCCAGATGTCGACATGATGTCCTTCACCGGATCTACCCGTGCAGGCGTTGAAGTGGCTAAAAATGCTGCGCCAACCGTCAAGCGTGTGGCTCAGGAACTGGGTGGAAAGTCTGCCAACATCATTCTTGATGACGCTGATTTCACAAAGTCTATTTCTCGTGACGTGTTTGGCATGTGCATGAACTCAGGTCAGTCCTGTAATGCACCTACGCGGATGCTGGTACCCAATGCGCGCATGGATGAAGCTGCCGCCATTGCCAAAGCTGCTGCTGAGCAGGTCAAAGTCGGTGATCCTGCAGCGGAAGGCACCACTATTGGTCCGGTTGTGTCTGAAGTGCAATTCAACAAAATCCAGAATCTGATCCAGAAGGGCATAGATGAAGGCGCCAAACTTGAAACTGGCGGTACCGGTCGTCCTGACGGTTTGAACGTAGGCTATTACATCAAGCCGACTGTTTTCTCCCATGTCACCAACGATATGACCATTGCCCAGGAAGAGATTTTTGGACCAGTGTTGTCGTTGATTGGCTACGAAAACGAAGAAGACGCCGTGAAAATTGCGAACGATACGCTCTATGGCTTGAGCGGCTATATTTCATCCAGCGACCCGGAGCGTGCCAAGCGTGTGGCTCGTCAGATCCGCACGGGTAACGTTCACCTCAACGGTGCGCCGGTTGACAATAACGCACCTTTTGGCGGCTACAAGCAGTCTGGCAATGGCCGTGAATGGGGCCTGCATGGTTTTGAAGAGTTCCTCGAAACCAAAGCAATCATGGGCTACAACGCCGCGGGTTAAATCGCGTCGCGTAGACTGAAGAACAGAGGGCCTGCGTGGCCCTCTTTTTTTGCCTTCAACTGACATTTGAGGAGGAACCATGCAGCCACTTGAGGGTATTAAAGTGGTCTCTATCGAGCAGGCTGTAGCGGCGCCTTTGTGCAGCAAGCGACTGCTGCTGGCGGGTGCTGAAGTGTTCAAAGTTGAGCGCCCGGAGGGTGATTTTGCGCGTTTTTACGATACCGCGGTAGCCGGTGAAAGCACGTATTTTGTGTGGCTGAACGGCGGCAAAAAGTCTGTGGTTTTTGACCTGCGCGAACCGGACCAGCTTGAGCTACTGCAGGCACTCATCAGCCGCAGTGACGTGCTGGTGCAGAATCTGAAACCTGGCGCCCTCGATAAGCTCGGCTTGGGGCTGGATAAGCTGCATGCGCGCTACCCGCAGCTGATTTCTGTTTCGATCACGGGCTTTCATCCGGACGGACCTGGCGCTCAGCGTAAAGCTTATGACCTGTTGATGCAGGCTGAAGCCGGACTTGCATCGATTACAGGCTCTCCTGAAGCACCTGGACGAGTTGGCGTCTCACTGGTCGACATTGCAACCGGTATGTTTGCTTACGAAGCGGTGTTAGAAGCTGTACTTGTGCGCCGTGCCAACGGCGTCGGAGAACGTATCAACGTGTCTCTCTTTGATGCGGTGGCGCAATGCATGAGCGTGCCTTATCTGTTAACACGATATGGTGGAGGACCACCTGCACGAGTCGGCCTGGCACACCCCGGGATTTGCCCTTACGGCGTGTTCGAAAGCGCCGATCACACAGCCTTTGTCATGTCGGTACAGAACGAAGCAGAATGGCAGCGCCTGTGCCGGCTGGACACAACACTACAGCCGCTGGCCCAGGATGACCGATGCCTGGACAACGAAACCCGCGTGGCCCATCGTGTTTTTGTGGATGCGGCGCTGCAGATGTACTTTGCCAGCTGTGCCTATGAGGACCTTGCGGTAAAGCTTGATGCGGCTGACGTGGCTTTTGCGCCGGTGAACAGTGTGTCCGCGTTTGCCGAACACGCGGATCTGCGCACCATTAATGTCGATGTGCATGGCACAAACATCGAATTGCCTGTTGTTCCGGGGCGTGCGGCTAACCTGGAGGTCGACAATCATCTGAAAATTCCAGAAACAGGGGCGCATACCCAGAGCGTGCTGGCATGGTTGCGCCAGAAATAGTTGTTTTATGACTGCAACCTTTCCTGTCGGGTAGGGCTCTTATTAGAGACTCATGTATTTGGAGAACCTCATGGAAGAAATTTTTGTACCCCTGGCCCTTTTTCTGATGATTTTCGGTATCGTCGCCATCGTCACCTTCTATCGCTTCCGCAACCGTCAGGAACTGCAGTTGACGATCAGAGCCACCCTGGATTCAGGTCAAGCCCTGTCCAGTGAACTGTTGGAACAGCTGACGGCGGCCCTGCAGCCACAGCAGAACGACATACGGCGTGGCGTGATATTACTGGCTGTTGGCCTGGCTTTTGTCTGTCTTGCGTTTTTTGTGGGTGACGAAGGTGTTTTCAAGCCGATGCTGGGTTTCGCAGCGTTTCCGATTTTCACGGGTTGCGCCTACCTGCTGATGGGCTATCTCAGGCAAAAAAGCGATCAATGATTTTGGCTTTTCCCGCTCGCGTAAACCTGCCGGAAGCTGACACTGCAGACGCAGAATTAGTTCTGCGTTCACGGCAAGGTACCCGCGCGGAGCGCCACAAGGCTTATACCGTTCTGGTGACGCGCTACCAGGGGTTTGTCCGCTCGATGTTACTGGGTTTGAGCCGACAACCTGCCCTGGCTGATGATCTGACTCAGGATACGTTTCTGACTGCCTGGCAGAAGCTGAACACGCTCACTGCACCGGAGAAATTTGGCGGTTGGTTGAAGCAGCTGGCTTACCGTCACTTTCTACACAGCTATCGGCGTCAACAGACTGAGCAGAAACATCTTCCAGAAGCGGTTGATCCTGTTGTAGAGGCTGAACACCCAGCGGATGTTGATGCTGAACTCAATGAGCTACTGGCGTTGTGTAACTCAATCGAGCGCGAAATTATGGTGCTGTATTATGGCTTTGAGTTTACCCACAAAGAGATTGCGGACAGCCGCGGTATAGCCGTAGGCACTATAAAATCTCATGTCCATCGAGCGAAACAGAAGATGCAGAAGCACCTTGAAGAGAGACAAATACAAGCCAGTCAAGGGGAGGGTAAAACACATGGATAACAAAGAGTTAGATAATATTCTGAAAAATAAATTTCAATCTCTACGGCGCGCCGAAGGCGATGTGAATCTGGTGCCGGATATTATGGCGCAGGTGGCCACGCTACCGCAGGTTGATCCTGAGCCCAGTCCTATTGCACCACGTATGGGTCTGAACTGGATATTGTTGCTCGCTGTGCTTGTCGGAGGCGGCATTTTTGCACTGTCTTTACAGGCCTTACCTCTGGAGCGTTTGACTGAACTGCTACCCGCAACGCTCCTCGGCGGTTACACATCTGTTGTTACCGCGTTAATTGTACCCTTCGTGGCAGCCGCTGGATTAATGCCCGTCGCGTGGTTGATGCTCGAAGACTAGTCCAGGCTGAGCTTACTTTCGCCAGTGTCCCCAAAGTTGTTTATGATCACAGGTCCGGGCAGCGCTGCTGTTTTGCCTGACGTGATATGCGGCATCGAAACACCGATGTCTTAAACAGCTGACTGTAACGCCTTTCGAGAGAGTGAAACCTATGACTTATGACGCGAATAATATATTTGCCAAAATTCTGCGTGGCGAGGCGCCGGCCTTTAAAGTTTACGAGGATGAATACTCGCTGGCGTTTATGGACGTCATGCCTCAGGTTGACGGACACACTCTGGTTATACCGAAATGTGAAGCGAAGGACTTGTCCGACGCAGATCCAGTTGTGCTGGCGAAAACCATCCAAAGCGTACAGCTGGTCGCAGCGGCGGTGAAAGAAGCATTCTCTGCACCAGGCATCATGCTCGCACAGTTAAACGGCGCGGCGGCGGGACAAACAGTATTCCATCTGCACTTTCACATTATGCCAAGGCATGATGGCCTGGCCCTGGGCATGCATGCCAGGGAAATGCAGGATTTTGCTATCCTGGAAGCACACGCTGAACAGATCCGCAAATGTCTCGCTGCTCATGACTGACGGTCAGGCCGATCAGGACGCAAGCAGCCTGGATGCCGGTTACCTTTCGGAAGACAAGCAGGAATGGCTGGAATCCCTGGAGTCTATTCACGCGGAGTTTGGTGACGCAGGCGTACGTGAGATCTTACGGAGTCTGCAGGATCACGCTCTACGCTTAAATGTGCCGTTAGGTGAGGCGACGCTGAATACGCCTTATGTCAACACTATAGCCGTTGAAGACGAGCCTGCTTACCCCGGCGACCTGGCGCTGGAAGCCAGGATCGAAAAAATTATTCGCTGGAACGCCATGGCGATGGTCCTGCGCGCCCAGGATGCGGGGGTTGGCGTGGGTGGTCACATCGCTACTTACGCCTCGTGTGCCACCATGCTGGAAGTTGGGTTTAATCACTTTTTCCAGGGTTTCGATGAAAATAATGATCCGGATATGGTGCTACCTCAGCCTCATGCGGCTCCTGGTATTTATGCGCGAGCCTGGTTAGAAGGACGATTAACAACCGCACAGTTAGAAAACTATCGACGTGAATTAGGTGCTGGTGGCGGTCTTTCTTCTTATCCGCACCCCCGCAGCATGCCTGATTTCTGGGAGATGCCAAATGCGTCCATGGGTTTGTCAACACCAGCGGCCATCTACGAAGCGCGGTTTGCCAAGTACCTGGAAAACCGTGGCCTCAAGCCGAAAAGTAACCGCAAAATCTGGTGTTTTATTGGTGATGGGGAATCAGACGAGCCGGAAGTGATGGGCACCATCAACATTGCCGCCCGGGAAAAACTGGATAACCTTATCCTGGTTATAAATTGCAATCTCCAGCGACTTGACGGTCCTGTTAGGGGTAATGGGAAAATTATCCAGGAACTGGAGCGCATGTTCCGCGGCGCGGACTGGAATGTATTGAAGGTGATATGGGGAAGTGGCTGGGACCCGCTGCTTGCGCGAGATAAAAATGGCGTTTTGCGTAAACGTATGGACCAGTGCCTTGATGGCGACTATCAAATGTACTCTGTGTTGCCTGGAAATGTTCAGCGAGAGCACTGGGTTGAAGGCAATCCAGAACTTAAACGCATGATGGACACGCTCACCGATGCGGAGCTGAAAGAAATTAAACGCGGCGGACAGGATCCAAAAAAAATCTACGCCGCGTTTGATGCCGCTGCCCAGGCGCGAGGCAAGCCGACGGTCATTCTGGTTAAAACAGTGAAAGGTGACGGTATAGGCGCCCAGGGCAAGAACACCGCCCATCAGTACAAAAACATGGGGCCCGAAGAACGGGTCAAAGTTGCGCGGGAGTTGGGCATTCCGCTGGATGATGAACAGGCACGTCAAGCTGCATTCTATAAACCGGAAGCGGACAGCGAAGAAATGCTGTATCTGCAGGCCCGGCGAAAAGCGCTGTTCGGTTCAGTACCCAGGCGTCGTCAGGTGAGTCCATCATTGCCTGCGCCTGAGCGCACGGTTTTAAAAGAACTGCTCAAAGGCAGCGGCGAGCGTAGTGTCTCGACGACAATGAGTATGGTGCGCCTGCTGGGAACGCTCCTGCGGGATAAAACCTTAGGCAAATATGTGGTGCCCATAGTGCCTGACGAAGCCCGCACATTTGGTATGGACGGGCTGTTTAAAATAGCCGGTATATATGCACCTGAAGGCCAGAAATACAAACCGGTAGATGCAGACTCACTGCTGCCATATCGCGAAGCATCGGACGGTCAGATTCTGCAGGAAGGCATCTGTGAAACCGGCGCCATGGCGTCGTTCATGGCTGCAGGCAGCGCCTATGCGGTGCACGGTTTGCCGATGATCCCATTTTATATCTTTTATTCCATGTTCGGTTTCCAGCGAGTTGGTGACATGGTCTGGAGCTGCGGTGACATGATGTGCCGTGGCTTTCTGCTTGGTGGTACGGCAGGGCGTACAACCCTGAACGGCGAAGGTCTCCAACATGAAGATGGACACAGCCATGTGCTTGCCAGCACAATTCCTAATCTGATCAGCTACGATCCAGCTTTCGGCTACGAGGTTGCAATTATCGTCCGCGAAGGTCTGCGGCGCATGTTCGAGGAGCAGGAAGACGTCTTCTATTACCTGACGCTGTACAACGAAAACTATCTGATGCCCGGGATAGATGACGTATGCAACACCTCCGGTCTGAGCGAAAGTGCCATTGAAACCGGTGTGCTCCAGGGTGCCTATCGATTCGCCCATGCAGAGGTGGATCCGGATGCGCCCTGGGTGAATATACTTGCCAGTGGCAGTATTTTCCAGCAGGCCTTGGACGCGCAGACACTGCTGACGGAGATGGGTTTCAATGTTGCGCTGTACAGTGTGACCAGCTTTATTGAGCTTGAGCGCGAGGCGCAGAGTTGCGCGCGTTACAACAGGCTGCATCCGCTGGATGAACAAAGAACCTCACACGTCGAGGCTTTGTTTGCTCAGGCTCCAGGTGTGTTTGTTGCGGTGACCGATTATATGAAAAGCCTTGCTGCTGGCATTGCACCCTGGTTGCCAGGTGAGCTTGAGGTGTTAGGTACCGATGGATACGGACTGTCGGAATCCCGGCCCGTATTGCGGCAACACTTTGAAGTAGATGGCCAGCATGTTTGTGCTGCGGCGCTGACAGGCTTGTATCGGAACAAATTAATTGATGGGCAGGTCTTGAACAGACATCTGCAGAGTTTGAAGATCAACGCGGATCGGCCTGATCCGCGTGATCGCTAAACATTTGTGATAAGAAAACTTGAGGGGAAACAATGAAAGATTTCAAAGATAAAATCGCTGTAGTCACCGGTGGCGGTACTGGCATGGGGCGTGAGCTGGTCTGTCAGCTGATTGCTGAGGGTGCACATGTGGCCATGTGTGACGTATCTGAAGAGAATATGGCAGAAACCGCCAAACTGGCTAACCCCAAACCCGGTCAGCGACTCACCAGCCATCTGTGTGATGTCAGTTCAGAGCAACAGATGCTCAAATTTCGCGACGAGGTTGTAGAACAGCACAAATGCGACCACATCAATCTTTTATTCAATAATGCGGGTATTGGTGGGGGTGGTGAGTTTGTGACCGGCGATCGGGCACTGTGGGAAAGAACCTTTGGGGTTTGCTGGTATGGGGTCTATTACGGCGCGCGTGCATTCATGGACCTGCTGGTGGCCAGCGATGAAGGTCATATAGTAAATACCAGTTCGGTCAACGGTTTCTGGGCGAGTATTGGTCCCACGGTTTCACATACTTCTTATGCTGCTGCCAAGTTTGCGGTCAAAGGCTTCACCGAAGCGTTGATCACAGACCTGCGCCTTAACGCCCCACATGTGCATGCCTCGGTTGTTATGCCGGGCCATATCGGCACCTCTATTGCGCTTAACTCAGGCAAAGTACTGGGCACCGGCGGCGCGCTGGAGATGTCGGCGGAAGAGGTTGGGAAAATACGTGTACGACTGTCTGAAGCGGGTTTACCTGTAGACAACGTGCCTGATGACCATATTCGAGAAATGATGCATCAACGGGCGCTGGATTTTCGTGACAAGGCGCCAACAACAGCGGCGCAAGCCTCCGCTATTATTCTTGATGGTGTGAAAGAGAACAAATGGCGCATTCTTGTGGGTGAAGATGCAAAAGTCCTGGACCGGCTGGTGCGGGAAAACCCGGAAGAGGCATACGAAGATACATTCATTGGCAAAGTGCAGGCAGCGGGTGGTTTTGGGGGCCTGCAACCGGCAGCTAATGATGCGGACTAGTTCTGCGGAACACGGATTCTTTATGGGATTAATAACATGAGTCGTAGTGAACGTGATGCCGCCATAGTTGGTGTGTACGAATTTCCCAGTCGCGACGTTGACGGCGAAATGAGCGCGCTGCAGATTAAAGCGGCCTGTGCCGCTGCTGCGCTTCATGACGCGGGATTGAACTGGTCGGACGTTGACGCACTTTATGATGCCTCGGAAGCGGCGCCGATGAGTGGTTTGATGATTGCCGAGTACTTCGGTTTATCGCCTTCGGTAATTGATACAACGGCGGTTGGAGGCAGCGCTTTCGAGTTTCAGGCAGCACATGCGCGTATGGCTATCCAGGCCGGCAAGTGTAAGGTGGCGCTGCTGACCTATGGTTCCACCGCGCACAGCAATGCTACCGCCATAGGCGTAGGCGGGCGCGGTTTTGGCGGTTTAACGCCTGCAGAGAACATGGAAGGCTTTGCCGGTCAGACTTTGGTTGCCAACTACGCCATGGTCGCTCGCCGACACATGCACATGTATGGCACAACCTCGGAACAACTCGCTGAGATATCAACCGCAACCCGTTATCACGCGATGCAAAATCCCCAAGCCGTGCAGGCCATGCAGGATCTTGAATTCATTGATATCCGCGAAACGACAATTGACGATGTGGTTAACTCGCGAATGATTGCTGATCCGCTGCATTTGCTGGACTGCTGCATGATTTCCGATGGCGGCGGGGCGGTGGTTATCGCCAGCGCTGATGTCGCACGTCAGTGTGCGCAGAAACCGGTGTGGATTATTGGCAGCGGTGAAGCGACCAGGTACCCAACGAGTGGCGGTGATATCACAACTTCGGCAGGCGCGCAGTCTGCGCCGATTGCTTTTGCCGAAGCAGGCATCACGCCGGCAGAGGTTGACGTCGCCATGATCTACGACTCCTTCAGCATTACGGTTCTAGCCCTCCTGGAAGATTTAGGTTTCTGCGCAAAAGGAGAGGGCGGTGCATATGTTGCAGGTGGTCGTTTACGTTTTGATCAACCTGGCGGACCCGCGCTGAATACAGACGGCGGCGGCCTCTCTTCGAATCACCCTGGCATGCGGGGCATCTTCCTGCTGGTTGAAGCTGCGCGGCAACTACGCGGACAATCTACCGCTCAGGTGGCTGGTGCTCAACTTGCGGTTGCACACGGCAACGGCGGAATGCTCGGTTCACGGCACTCTGCCGGTACAATAATTCTCGGAGGTGATTGATCATGGTTGCTAAGAACATCGACAACCCACCTGAAATAACCAGGCCACTACCGTCGCTGAACGAGCCGGACACTGCAGTTTTCTGGCAGGCGACAAAGAATCAGTCTTTCAGGTTTCAACAGTGTGAAAACTGCAACACCATTGTATGGCATCCGCGCGCGCACTGTTCAGGGTGCACAAACGGCAAGCTTGAGTGGCGGGAGTCAGCAGGCGAAGGAGAGGTGTATACCTATAGTGTTGTCAGACAGAGTTATCACCCTTTCTTTCGCAACAAAGTCCCCTATGCTGTCGTTTACGTTGACCTGGATGAAGGTCCTCGTCTGCTCACCAATATGGTAGGTGTCGAAGACCCTCTACAGGACATTAAGATAGGCATGCGGGTTAAACTCAGCTGGGAAATCCATCCGGAACTGAGCATCCCGTTAGTTGAGCCGGTGAAGGACTAACTCACCGGTATCAGCACTTTCGCGGTACCAAACACCCGGTTTTCACCGGCTTCGTTGGTCACCGTAAGATCGATCTCTACTTCGCCGGTGTCTTCATCAACATCTGTAACGACACCGTTGATACTGTATTGCTCATCGACAATACACGGCGCTCTGAAAACTGTATCAACCAGTTTGACTTCAGCGGACGGTGCCCAGTGATGGATCATCGCGCTTAAAAAACCCTGGCTCATGATGCCCGGGACCAATGCGCCAGGCAGGCCCTGCTCCTTAGCAGCGGCATGATCAGTAAAGCGCGGGCTGTCCCAGCCTGCCGCCACAACAAACCGTTTCACGTTTGCAAGGCTGGTATCTGGAGAAACAGACGGCAATTCAACGCCGAACTCTACGTCGGCAATCGTGTTAACAGTCATGACTGTGGCTTCTCCCGGATCACTATGCTGGTATCTGCTGAACCCAGAAGGTTATTGTCAGGGTCGGTGAACTCCATGCGGTTGACGAAAAAAACCATCCGCCCGCTGCGTCCACTTTTTGTATAAATATCGTGCATATGAGTGCGCGCGGTGATCGGTATGCCTGGTCGCATAGGCTTGTCCGGCGCGACTGCTTTGCCGGCATCCATACCTAGACCTTTAAACGTAGGGAAACCGTCAGGATAACGTTTACGTTGCTGAAAACTGGATGCAATGGTTGGCGGTGCCTGAAAATCCGGATCTTCAGGATTGGTGAACTTTGCAGCGGTTTCACCACAGGCGATGGCGTAGTCCGCAAGTGCCTGGGCTTCAAGGGTGAGCGTGTATTCGTCGAATACAACATTCAGGAACTGCTCTCGCAGGGATTCCACGTCCAGGGGGGCATTGACGTCGGTCATGAGGCTTCCTGTTGTAGTTTGATGGCTTCAAAGCGGCCCGCTTTCAATGCATTGACCAGCTCTTGTTCGTTGTGGATGGTGTCTTCAAATTTTGTGGCGCAGCGGCCAATGTGACTGACGATATGTGCATCACTGCCGCCGATACCCAGATAGTTCTGTTCGGTCGCCATGTCCTGGGCGACCTGATCTTCTGCGCCGCGCGAGCCGCCGTTGTAGACTTCCACAATATTGACGCCAGCAGGCACACCATGCTCTTCAAGGTGGGCGGCCATACCGACACGTTTACGACCAGGATGGCAGGGCACCGCAACAGCGCCGTGGGCATCACACGCTGCGATCACATCGGCTAACGCCAGGTGGATATTGGTAAAGTCGAACGCCTCCTGCAGTGCCTTGGTGACGCCAAAAACCAGAACGTGGCCGTACTCAGTTTCGACCTCACTGCCTTTTAAAATGGTGATGCCATGTTTGGCTGCCAGATCACTGTAGTCGGACTCGTTATCAAATTGACGGTGCTCAGTGAGCACAAATCCGTCAA
>CBDUMB010000037.1:0-12879 GCA_965368205.1 uncultured Pseudomonadaceae bacterium
CAGATGCTGGCCGATATTGATCCTCGAGACTTAGACCGCAACGAGCAGTTTGCTTACTGGGTGAACCTCTACAACGCCTTAACTGTAGAAGTGGTCTTAACCAACCCGGACAAAAAAACCATCCGACGTATGGGTAAAGGCCTTTTCTCCTTTGGACCCTGGGATGACGCGTTGATCACCATTGCCGGCGAAGAAGTCACTCTCAACGACATAGAACATCGCATTCTTCGACCCATATGGCAGGATCCGCGGATTCATTTTGCAGTCAACTGCGCAAGTTTGGGTTGTCCCAATCTACAGACCCAGGCGTTTCGCGCAGATAACCTCGAAGCTCTCCTGGACACTGCCCGGGATGAATACATCAACCACCCGAGAGGTGTCGACAACCAATCCGGATCACTGGTGTTATCAAGTATTTTTGACTGGTATCGCAGTGACTTCGCAGCAGACCCAAAGGGCTTGCTGCGCTACCTGGCTCGCTTCCATCAGACACCTGAATTACTGTTAAACGCAGCGCCCGAGCGAATCGACTATGACTACGACTGGACCCTGAACAGCCTGGAGCCTCGATAAGGCCATTGCGCTAGAGATTCCCGGATTCCCGGTCGACCTCGTCGTGAGCAAAAGGTAACGGCCACAATTGGTAAACCCGCGACAGGGCTGACAGCGCAAGCGCGTGTTTCAACTCACCGCTTTGCACAACCTGTTTGACCTGATCCACATCCATCAACTCTACTCTTATCGCCTCTCCATCACCCTGGTTCTGCACTGATCCGGGCCTGGCATTTTCAGCCAGCCAGTGGTGACAAAGATGATTATGAAAGGCAGGGTTGGGTTCCACCGCACCCAGGTATGTCCAGGTGTCTGCGACGTAACCGGTTTCTTCCTCCAGCTCGCGCTGGGCAGCTGTCAGCGAATCTTCGCCAGGGTCAACCATGCCACCTGGGGTTTCCAATGTGGTGTAACCCACACCAAAACGATACTGACGAATCATTACGCAGCGCTGCGCCTCGTCAAGCGCAACCAGGTTGACCCAGTCCACTGACTCCAGCACCAGGCGATCAAACTCTTTGCCATTGCGGGGATTGCGCATGCGATCCATACGCTTTTCGAACAGAATCAATCCAGCTTCCTGATCGTATCGCGAGTCCAGGTGAGTCCAATCCAGATCTTCAGTTTTATCGTCTGCCACGTGTTTATCCTTCCTGTTAGCGCACTTTGCGTCAGGGGTTGGGTGTCGCGGGATGAGTATCGTAACCGGTTAATTCCATATAACCACGGCCTACAGATTTACCCTGCGCATCTGTTACCCCAACAATACCTTCCCAGTACAAAATGCCTGTGTCCATCAGCTGATCATCAACCAGGGCTTCAATGATAAACTGCTCGCCCTGCACCCAAAGCTGCCAGCTCACAGGCCAGCTAACGCCGGTTTTATCGACCCAGTATCGAGTAGGTGTGAGCTCAAAATCCTCAGTCTCAAGCACAGCGCCAGAGGCGTCTATTGAATCTGCAGATCCGCTGAACGCGGGTACTTTCAGGCCGTGATCATATTCATCACGCAGACCATCGGTGCGACGCAGACGAAAGGCCATGAGACTGCTGGCATCAAAAAACTGCAGCGCAAACCAGTCCCAACCTGCCACCCCGGCAGGCAGGACAGAGGTACTCCATTCTCTATCCAGCCAACCCAGCCCAGTCACTTCATGACGCTGCCCATCAACCTCAATCACACCGCTGATCGCCATACGCGGCATTGAATAGTAGTAACTGGCTGACCCATCACCCTTGTGCGACAAACCGGCGTCACCCTGCAGCACAATCGGTTGCTGCTGCTGCAGCTTGAGGTCTATATCGAATTGGTTTGTTGGCGCCTGCAACTGCAGATCAAACTGCTGGGCAGTTACCGTCAAACCCTGCAACACCCAATCCTCCAGCCAGGCGCGGAAACCATTGTTTGTTGTTACGCCGGCCAGTTGCGGATGTCCGCGCACAAAGCGCTGATCGTGAAGGTGGCGCTTGTTGTCTACGTCGGTGACGGCTACGTGGGCCATGTATGCCTGACCGGTGTGCCAGGGTCCTGCACCCGTGGGGGTTGGTGTCAGCGCCTGCCTGAACAGCGTGTACTGCACGCCAAATTCACGACCATCGACGTCCTGCAAAACCGCAGTGAGATACCACCACTCACTGCGATAACCTGGATGCGGGCCATGGTCTTGAGGAAACACAAAATCTCGCGGCAGCTGCGCCTTACGGAAACCGGCCTGTGCTCCCTCGCCAAGCACAGAACTTATGCGCATGCCCATTACAGGGGTCGCCTGCGGCTGTGTTTCGCGATCACATCCGCCTGACACAGCCGTCAGCAACAAACAGACAAAGCAGACAAAACCAGGCCCACAACGTTTCTGCCAGGAATAAACCATCACGTTAACGACCCCGCCCCATACTCTGCTCCTGCCGCCCGAAGCGGATCAAACCTGCTGCGCTGGCCGCCAGCAGACCCCAGAATACGGGAGTCATCAGTGCCTGGGTTGTGAGCTGTAAAGTGACCGTCCAGCCAAACGCGCGTGGATTGATGACATCACAGAGAATCCAGCCCAGCGTGACACCCAGTGGCACAGCAACCAGCATGGCAACCACGCCAATGCCGAGACCCAGAGCAAAGTCCATTCCGACAACCTCCAGACGATTAACACCCAGCGCCGCCAGAACACTCATCTGGGCCTTTTTGTTCAGGCGCAGGGCTGTCACCGCAATATAGATTCCTATGCTGGCAACCAGCAATGCAATCAGCACAAGAGCAGTGGTAATCGCAAACGTCTGATCAAATGTGTCCAGCGCGAGGGTGCGGATATCATTCTGCAGGCGGAAATCTAATGCCGCATAGTCCGATTTTAACTGGTTCACAAGCACGGCGGGTTCGTTGGCGTTGATGCTCAAAGACACCCGCGGCACAGGTGTATCAAAAAGTGTTCCGGTTGCGCCTGCACCCGCTTCGCGTGCCATAGCCTGCTGATTGAGAATCAGCCGGGGTGTGACGTCACCAAAACTGGTGAACACGTCAACCACAGAGAACGACAGGCCACCCAGACTGAGCAAATCACCTGACCCAAGATCCAAAGCACGAGCAGCCTGCTCGCTGATCAGAACTTCATCCATCGCCAATGCCTGGGGATAACCATAACGGGCCATTTCCAATACATCTGTCTGACTTGCAACAACCTGCATCGGCACACCCGCCACCCGCAGCTGGGCCTGACGATAACTTTGTACCCGCCACACCTCGGGGTTATCTGCCAGTTCTCTGTCGAGCCTCTGTAGATCCAGCACACTGCCTTCCACAACCAGGTCATAGCTCAGGCGTTGGCTCAACATACGATCAAAGTCGCTGCGAAAACTGTCAACCATCAAGCTGACACCAATGGCGGTAGCAACCGCCAGTATTAATCCTGCCAACGCCACACCCATATCACGTGGATACCAGATCGCTTCCCGTAAGCTGAGGCGCACCAGAATGGGTCCCGGCATTCGCGGGCTGTGTCGAGCCAGGGATTTGAGCAATGGCGTCACCATCCAGGCAGCCAGCAGGCTGATAGCGGCAATACTTACAAAGCCGCCAGCCAGACCTGTCGCTTCCCACATGACACCCAACACACCTGCGGGCAAAAGAACTGCTGGTACTAAGAACTTTACGGCAGCACCTGACGTAACCGTCCTGGCTTGCCGAAAGGCCCAGCTACCGCCTAACCCACACACACAGACGGCTGAAAAAAGCGCTTTGCCAACAACCCATAAATCCAGGTGCATAGCGGGCGCCTGCAGCGGCAGAGCCAGCTGATAAAGCACAACGGCCAGAGCTCGACCAACCAGCAAGCCGGACAATGCGGCCAGAACACCGAGCAGGAGCAGTGTTGCCACAAAGGTGAGCTGCAGATAACGCCACTGCACGCCAAGCACATGCAGACGTTCAAAGACGGGCCAGAGACGTCGTAACCAGGATACTGCCACCTGATAGATCAGAAACCAGGCAACCAGCAATGCGAGCAGTCCCAGCGCACTGATATTGAACAGCACGGACTTGCCAAACGAACTGGCCGGATGCTGCGCTGACAGACTGAGCACCGTCCACTCTGAGGGTATCGGTGCAACAGGCTGCAGCGGAAACCCTGCAGCAAAACCCGGCAGGATATGCTCTCCGATATCTACAATGTTCTGCCATTTAGACCGGTACACAATCCCCACGTAAGACAGCTGATCGGCAGACCATCCAAGTAAATTCTGCGCTACACCGATGTCAGCAATCACGGTGCCCGGAGGCGCGTTTATAACAGCGTTGATCGGCACAGACGTCAGAGACATCAAAGTCTCATCCACCCAGATACCCTGCCAGAAAGTCGAACTTATCGATGTGTTGCGGGCACCCGCCGCATCCGTCTCACCAGCCTCACCCAATAAACGCACACCCAGCGGGCTGAGCAGATCCACGCCAACAACTCTGACCTCTTTGCCGTTGATAACAGTGGTTTCATCAATCAACGGCGCGACCTCATCCACACTCGACAAACGACCTTCACGCCACTGACGACGCAGTTTAAAATAGTCGTCTGCAGATACCTCTGCGCGATGCAGAAAGTGGCTGTAACCAGCCAGCTGGGAAGGGATAAGGGCATCAAGTTGAGCTGCGATTGATGCACTGATCAGATGGACACCAACAATTGACGTCACACCGAGCATAACGCCAAAAAAGGCCATACCCGTTGACCAGGGTGAACGCCATAGAAACCTGGCCAGCGCCAGCAGAATCAAAGCGTTAGTTTCCGCGCTGGTTCATTTGAATGCGACGGTCAGCACGGCTGGCAACGTCTTCACTATGAGTGGCCACAATAACTGTCAGACCCAGCGCTTTGGCATTATCGAATAAAAGCGTAGCGACCTGATCAGCGTTTGCAGCATCAAGATTCCCGGTGGGCTCATCTGCAAGCAGCAGCGGTGGCTTTAACAACAGCGCTCGAGCCACTGCCACCCGCTGCTGCTCGCCGCCGCTCAACACCTCAGGATACGCATCATGCCGATCTTTCAAGCCAAATGCCGCTAACAGTTCACGCGCCGACAGGTCCAGATCATTACGCCGATTGAGCCGGGCAGGCAAAGATACATTTTCCAGCACCGTCAGTGTCGGCACGAGATTGAAAAACTGGTAAACGTATCCTATGTAACTGCGCCGCAGTCGCGTGCGGGCCTGCTCATTGAGTTGGTGCAGGGCATAAGTCTGATTGTCGAGGTGCAAATCCACCGAGCCCTCATCAGCACTGACCAATCCTGCCAGAATATTAAGTAGGGTAGATTTTCCTGAGCCGCTCGGCCCCATCACTGCAAGGGTTTGGCCAGCGGGCAATACCAGGTTCAGATCGCGCAGGACATCAATACGCTGTTGTCCATCCTGATAAGACTTATTCAGATCCTTTACGACAACCGCGTTTGTCATGCTTTACCGCAGTGCCTGCATACCCTGGCGATTCAACTCCGGCGTCAGCGGCATAAGATGTTCACCCTGTTTCACCTCAGCGAGTGCCTGGGCCACTGTTGAGAACTGCGACAACGTTTCCAATGAACGCAGGGTGGGATCAATCATCTGCCACTGCTTGGCAGCCGACCGGGCAAGTGCCTCAACAGGTTTTTCCCACTGATCATCGGCAGTTTCATCCGTATCTGCCAGAGCAATCTGATGGTCAGGTAACGCGGCCAGAAAAAAACGGGTATCAAACCGACGGGGAACGACAGGCGGAGTTATCCAGTGGCTGAAATACGCCAGCTGATCGCAAGCCACGGTCAGGTTTTCTTTGCCACACAAGCTGCTGAACGAAATCTCACCAGCCAACAGCTGCTGACGATAATCGACAAATTTCGCCCGTACGTGCGATTCAGAGAGATCCAGAGGCGTACCGTTCTGATGCACAACCAACACACCACATTCTTCAAAACACTCTCTTGCAACCGCAACCCAGTAGCGCAGGCCGCCTGCAGCAACACCCAGCCTGGCGCTGGCCTGTTGATCATCCACGCCAAAACAATGCTGCGGCGCCCAGTCGTCTTCGTCCACCTTGCCACCGGGAAAAACATGCAGATCCGGAAAGTCGCCTCGACCAGGACGCTGCACCATATAGACCTCAAGACCACCGGGTGTATCCCGCAGCAACATAACCGTTGCTGCTAATCGTATATTGTCTCGTTCCAGAGGTTGCAAAATATCGCTCCTGTTTTGCTGTTTGTGGCGCACACCGCGCCATTTGCCACCAACACTGATCCTCGGTAGGGTCAGGTCTGCGAACTGCGGTGAGTAGCTATGGATCTGATAGAAAAACCTTATCGATTTGTCGTGCGCCTGCCGCTCCTCATGCGAGACCAGGTAGCCGAGGCTGCCAGATATCATCGTCGCAGTATGAACTCGGAGATTGTAGCGCGGCTGGAGCAAACCTTCAGCGGCATCCCCACCCAACATTCTGCTGAACAACTGGCGCCCGCTATGCACCAGGAAATAGAGTCACTTTTTGGCCGCACGCTCGCGGCAGAAGAAGAGCATCTGGTGCGCGCATTTCGTCGCTTACCGCTGGAAAAACGTCTGGCATTGTTAGAGCTGATTAACTGATATGGCCACTCAGCTACCACCTTACTATCACCCGACGACCATCTGTTTTATAGACGACAACGCGTCTTTCCTGCGTGCATTAAGTATCGATCTACCCGATGATTATCTGTTTATCAGCTACCTTCACCCCGACGAAGCAATCGCCGCCATCAACACACCGGATCCGCTACCACCCCTGGTTGACCGTTGTTTCAGCCTCGACAACAGTGACCCATCTACGCCCATCATACGGCTGGATCTGTCCGTTCTGGAAAATGAAATCAAACTGATTGAACGATTTCGACGCCTGTCGGTGCTGATGATTGACTACGCCATGCCGGTGTTTGATGGACTGGAGCTGTGCGCAGAAATCAAAGATAAGACTTTGAAAAAAGCACTGCTGACCGGTGTTGCTGAAGAAAAAACCGCAGTTGCTGCTTTTAATCAGGGCTTGATCGATTCATATATACCCAAACGTCTGATCACAGACGGGAACAAGATCATCCCCTATGCTGAGGCGCTGAAAAAAGCCTACTTTGACCAGTACAGTGCACGCCTGAGCTCCAATCTCGCACTCAACCCACCCGGCTTCATGACCGAAGAACGCGTGGCAGAGTACTTTTACAACGTTATCGAAGCGCAGCATATTGTTGAATACTATCTGGTCAGCGAACCTTATGGGTATCTGATGCTGCGTGCCAATGGCAGCATGCTGCGTCTTGTTTTTTACAGCGAATCCGAGCGCCGCGAACAGATCGCCACGGCACAGGCACACCAGGCGCCTGCACACATCATGCAACAGTTAACCAGCGGTCAGAGTATTGGTTTCCTGCACGAACGGCCGGAAGATTATCTCGGTTTTGAACCCTACCCCTGGGACGATGCCATGTTGCCCGCCACCGTTATTCAGGGTCAACAGACATGGTACGCGGGCATTGCAGCGAACCCGCCTGCGGACATCGACTTTGACCCTAAGGCGTCGAGCTATGATCAATACCTTGCCCAGCGCAAGACAACCGGTTAGCGCCGTCGGCTCAACCGCTTTTCTATCAGGGTAAATCCCAACTCGGTGAAAATAGCCAGAAGTGCTGCCGGAATGGCGCCCTGCAGAATGAGCTCCGGGTTATCTAGCGACAAACCAACCACAATCGGATCACCCAGACCGCCTGCACCTATAAATGCTGCCAGCGTTGCTGTCCCTATGCTGATTACTGCTGCGGTGCGGATCCCGGCGAAGATCGCAGGTACTGACAGAGGCAGCAACACGTGTTTGAGCTGCTCTTTATTCGTCAGCCCCAACGCTTCGGATACGCGAATCAGGGTCACGTCTACGTGCGTCAGCGCGGTAATGGCGTTTCGCAGTATCGGCAGCAAAGAGTAAAGAAACAACGCGATAATGGCAGGTAGCATACCGATGCCAAACAGCGGGATCATCAACGCCAACAAGGCTATTGAGGGAATGGTCTGCAAAAGACCACTGACGTAAATCACACTGCTACTGAGCCAATCGACCCGATACACCAACAACGCCAGACCCAGACCAACCACAATGGCTAAACCCAACGCGATACCGGTTAACTGCAGATGGCGCAGCGTGTTTCTCATCAACGAGGGCCACATGGAGGGTTCAGCAACTGTAGTTTTAACATCGATCGACGCAAGAAAACCTGATGCCACCTGAGCAAACGACTTACCTTCAAAAACCACAGAGGCATTGAGTTTTTGCATAGCTTCATCACTTATGACGTTTGCCAGCACGCTCAGCGCGTCACGAGCGCCCTGGGGAAGTGTCTGCTGTACCAGTGGCGCAGCATAGTAGCGTGGAAAATAATCCAGCTCATCCTGCAGAACAGTCAATTCGTATCGAATCAGCTCGCCATCCGTGCTGTAGACATCAGTCACGCCAATTGCACCCTTGCTGATGGCCTGATAAGCAAGGCCATGTTCGATCCCCCTGACAGGTGCTGTCAGGCCGTAGGCCTGGCTCAAGCCAGGCCAGCCATCTCCCCGTTCCAGGAACTCATGGGAAACCACCACCTCCAGGTCCGGGTGTGCGGCCAGATCCCCGATGGTCTTCAGGTCACGCACCTCGGCAACCTGCTTCTGCACGGCTATCGCGTAGGTATTGTTGAAACCAAACTCGTCTAACAGTTCAAGGCCAACCGGCTGCAGTGCTTCGTTCAATGCACGCCGATCGGGATTACCGGGTAAATCGAGAATTGCCTGACTCAGCGTGCCGGTGTATTCAACATAGATATCGATTTCCCCGGCAACAAGCGCCTGATAACAGATCAGGGTGCCGCCGAGGCCAAACTTTCGTTCAACCGTAAACCCCCTGACTTCAAGCAGTTGCGAGACAACTTCCGCCAGAATGTAGTTCTCATTGAAGTTCTTACTACCGACCCGGATTGTCTGCGCATGCAGGCTGACGGAGAGAACGCACAGGACAGAGACCAGCATCAGCCATCTCTTCATGACAGCTGACTCGCAACCAACGATTCTACATAGACGTTCGCCGGAGCACCCAGCACATCAACGGTAGAACCGTGCTGCTGAATCTGTCCCTTGTGCAGAATAATCAGGTAGTCAGACAACCGCCGCGCCTCGCGCAGATCGTGGGTCACCAGCAAACTGCTGACGCCTTCATGCTTCTGCACGTATGCAAACCGGTCGTAGATATCCACCCGGGTGATAGGATCCACTGCGGAGAAAGGCTCATCCAGCAGAAGCAGCGAGGGCTTTAACATCAAGGCGCGACACAATCCGATACGCTGTTGCTGGCCACCGGAAAGTTCCCTGGGCAGGCGGTGACGGATGTCTTCAGGCAGATCCATATCCTGCACCAGCTGCTGATATCGAGACTCCATCTCATCAGATGCGATTCCCTGCAGGCGCGCCACCAGAGTAACGTTCTCCCATGCCGTCATATGGGGAAATAGCGCAGCGCCCTGCACCGCATAGCCGATCTTGCGGCGAAATTGCTCAACGTCACTGTCCGGTACCTGCTGACCAAATACTTTCACCGTGCCGCTATCTGGCCGGACAACACCATTAACCAGTTGCAGCATTGTGGTTTTACCACTGCCACTTGCACCAACTATGGCGGTGCAGGCTGCAGAGGGGCAGTTGACTGACACATCATCCAGCACCGTGAGTTGGTCGTAGCGTTTGCTGACCTTGAGAAACTCAACACAAGCCGTCATAAACCATACCGGGCACGCAGATCAGCCCCGTGCTCTGCCAGCTTCTGCATAATCTGATGTTGTTCAACAGACATATCCGGCTGCGCAGACAATTGTTCAATCAGCGCCTCGTAGTCGCGAAGATTCAGCCAATCGCCATCCCCTTCAAGTTTTGTAATCACAAAATTACGCCACTGTTTCTGTTCAGCTTCATCAAGCAGCGCAGGATAAGATCGTGCTTTCATGCGGGCGGCCAGGGTGTGCAGGCGCTTGTCTCGAAAATCCAGATCCTGCCAGCGGCCGGCAATCAACTCTTCATGTAACGCCGCGCAACGAGAGCGATCATCATCCTGCAGGAATCCATCGTATAGCGCAGCGTCGACATCAACGGCAGGCTGATTTTTGCGCTGCGAATACGCCCTCGCAACTTTATCAGCAAAACCTGGCTGCTTGAGCCTGCGCGCCCTTTCTTTAATCAGCTTCAGATCAATCTGCAAGCGCTGCTGATTCTCTTCATTGAGTACTTCAATAGGTGCCACAAACGGACAACGATTAATGCGTATCTCTTTCAACGGAGGTCGCTCGCCGCCATCCGTCGTAAACAACGCAGCGCTGATCTCGTCCGCACTCATCTCCAGCAGCGGCTCTATGTCTTCACCGAGATCAGCCACAATCATGGCATTCCCGTTACTGGGGTGGCGGGCAATCGAAATGACAGGACCTACACCAAATCGATGCCGTGGGTATAGCGCGGACACGTGCACATTGAGTTTTGTACCAACGGGCTCCAGCAGATTGCGAACGCTTTTTTTGTGTCGCATGGAGAAATAGTATTCAAACAGCTTAGGCTGAGCACTCTTGATCAACTTCGCCATACCCAGAGTTGCATGCACATCCGACATGGCATCATGTGCCTGCCCATGGGAGATATCATTGGCGCGGGTCAGCTCTTCCAGCTTGTACACCGGCAAACCATCCTCATCTTCTGGCCAGTTGATGCCTTCGCGACGCAATGCGCCGGTTGCGCGGACCAGATCGATCAGATCCCAACGTGAATTTCCCTGCTGCCACTCACGCGCGTACGGGTCCAGAAGGTTGCGATAAAGGGAGTAACGCATGAACTCATCATCAAAACGCAAACTGTTGTAGCCCGCAACACAGGTACCCGGCTGCATGAAAATGTCATTAATTTTACGCAGCGCTTCGCTTTCAGGTATGCCACGTGCTTGGGTCAGATGAGGGGTAATGCCGGTGACCAGGCTGGCATGGGGATTAGGTAACACGTCATCCGGCGTATAAACATAGGTACTGAACTCGTCATCTAAAATATTCAGGTCAGCATCAGTACGAAGACCGGCAAACTGCACAATACGATCCCATTTCGGATTAGTACCTGTGGTTTCCAGGTCGTACCAATAGAAACTGTTAGCCATGTCGGTTACCCTCGCTTCTCACGTTTATGCCAGATGAGCAAACGCACTTGGATGATCGTCTTTGAATACACCAGGGAACGCGCCTGGGACCCCACCGGGGCAAGCACAAACCGGTTACCCAGACTTTAAATTACTGGCATTACCCCTGGGGCCCATTGTCGCATGTATCGCTGGCAGCCTCATGTGGTTTTCTGGAAATGGCAGTCCGGAAGCCTGCATCACATTGGGCATCACGCTCTGGGTTGTGTTGTGGTGGATGTTTGAACCCATTCCGATTCCCGCCACGTCGCTGATACCCCTTGCGCTCCTGCCGTTGTTTGGCGTGTTAACCCCTACCGAGCTGGGTGCTGCTTATGGTCACCCGTTAGTGCTTTTGTTGATGGGCGGTTTCCTGCTGGCCACCGCCCTGGAAAAAAGTGGCGCACACAGGCGCATCGCTCTGACTATGGTCCGCGCCTTTGGTGGCAACAGTTCCAAGCGTCTGGTGTTTGGTTTTATGGCTGCCAGCGCCGTCCTCAGCATGTGGATCTCCAATACGGCAACGGTGCTGATGTTATTACCCGTTGCCATCGCTGTGATCGACAGCACTGATGATGAAAAACTTGCAACACCTCTGCTGCTCGGCATCGCCTACGCGGCAAGCATCGGCGGCATGGGCACACCTATCGGCACTCCGCCTAACGTTGTCTTTATGGGGGTCTACGAGGAAATTGTCGGGCAGACTATTTCCTTTTCTCGGTGGATGAGCTGGGCGATTCCGGTGGTGCTGGTGCTGTTGCCGCTCGCAGGCTTGTGGGTAACCCGAAAGCTGGACCACGTGGGCACTTTCCAACTCCCAGCAGTAGGCGCCTGGCGAAAATCGGAACAACGCGTGCTCATCGTCTTCACGCTCACAGCGATATGCTGGGTTACCCGCTCTGAGCCCTTCGGTGGCTGGACTGCCCTGCTCAACCTGCCTTACAGCAATGATGCCATTGTTGCGTTTATCGGTGTGGTCGCTCTTTTCCTGGTTCCCAACGGCGAGGGTGACAAGCTGCTCGATTGGGAAACCGCCAACAGAATTCCCTGGGGCATGTTGATCCTGTTCGGCGCCGGCATTTCGATTGCGACGGCTTTCACGAACTCCGGACTCAGTGGCACCATCGGCGCAAGCCTCGAGCACCTGTCTACATTACCGCTGCTACTGATGGTGGCCATCATTTGCGTCTCGGTGACTTTTTTAACCGAAGTGACGAGCAATACCGCAACCACCGTTTTGCTGATGCCCATTCTTGCGGCTGCCGCTTTAGGCGCGGACACCGACCCCAAACTGTTTATGATTCCAGCCGCTTTAAGCGCCTCCTGCGCCTTCATGCTACCCGTGGCCACACCACCCAACGTCATCACCTTCTCAAGTGGCAGGTTCTCGGTACGGACGATGGCTCAAGAAGGGTTCGCAGTTAACCTGCTCGGTGTTTTTGTCATCAGCAGTATGTGCGTTCTGCTGCTCGGCGAGTAACTGCAGCCGGGTTTCACGCTCCGACGGATCCAGTTCAGCAAGCACGTCAACTGCACGGAAAAATTCTGCCCACTGCTCTCCTGATTGTCGGTACAGAGCGGTAAAGCTGCCCAGATAATCGGCGTAGGTGCCGACCGAGAC
>CBDUMB010000038.1:0-12725 GCA_965368205.1 uncultured Pseudomonadaceae bacterium
AGCCTATCTGGCCACAAAGTGGCCAGATAGGCTCGCTGTTCAATCAGATAAGCTCAGCGCAATGAGCCCTGCGTTGGCGCCCTGGCCAGTGGCTAGAACCACATACTGTTTGCCATTGCTCATATAGGTCATGGGTGTACCCCATGGTCGCAGGGGCAATTCAATCTCCGCCACAACCTGACCGTTGGATTTGTTAAACGCACGCAGGAGGTTGCGTTTGCCATCACCCTGGCCGAGAAACAGCAGCGTATCGGTAACCACAGGTCCGGTGCCGGGACCGCCGAGTGGACCCGGGTCAGCCAGACCGAGGTCAATCACTTTCTGTCTCGGTCCATCCCCATGGGGGACCATCCACGCGTGGTCACCGGTGGATAGATTGATCGCTGTAATGCGGCCATAGGGTGGTTTAGTTAATGGTAAACCCTGCGGTCCGGCAAGCCGGTTGATGCTTGCACTGCGCACATAGTTAAAATTGGTTTCATCAGGGTTGCCTTTGCTGAGTTTGACAACCATCGGACCGGTTACCGAGGGGACATAAAGCATCTGGGTGTTAGGATCAAAGGCAGCCCCGGACCAGTTTGCGCCACCACCCCAACCCGGTACGTTAATGGTGCCTTTCAAACTTGGCGGTGTGTACAACGGACCGTAGTCAAACGCGCTGATGATCTGTTCTGCTTCTTTACGCAGCGCAGGACTGAAATCATTGAGGTCATCTATCTCCAGACCCTGGCGGTCAAAAGGCGCGGGCTTGCTGGGAATAGGTTGGGTAGGAGACGCGGCTTCACCGGGCACCGTCGATGGCGGCACTTCGGTTTCGTTGATAGGCCAGACCGGTTCGCCGGTGACGCGATCAAACACGTAGACAAACGCCTGTTTGGATACCTGAGCAACCGCTTTGATGGTTTTGCCGTCAACGTTGATGTCCACCAGCGTCGGTGCGGCGGGTAGGTCGTAGTCCCATAAACCATGGTGCACCATCTGGAAGTGCCAGACCCGCTCACCGGTTGCTGCGTCAACACACACGAGGCTTTCGGCAAACAGATTCTGTCCCAGGCGGTGACCACCGTACCAATCGTTTGTTGGCGTGCCGGTAGGCAGATAGACATAACCCAGTTCAAGATCAGCACTCATGCCGGTCCAGACGTTGGTGTTGCCACTGTATTGCCAGGCTTCATCCTGCCAGGTATCTGCGCCAGGGGTTTTGCCCTGCGGGATGGTATGAAACATCCACGCCTGTTCACCGGTGCGGATATTGAACCCGCGCACGTGTCCCGGCGGCATTTCTTTGTTGCGGGGGCCATCCATGATGGAAGAACCCACCACCAGGATGTCTTTGACAACAATGGGCGCGGAGATCACAGAGTACAGCTTGCGGTCAACCGCTCTGCCTAACCCCAGTGTCAGGTCTGTACGACCGTTATCGCCAAAATCTGCCACGGGTTTGCCGGTTTTGGCGTCCAGGGCCCATAGGTAGGCATTATTGGTGGGCATCAGGATGCGTTCATCTGCGCTGTTTTCAGCGTCCCGCCAATACGCTACGCCACGATGATTGAAACCCAGGTTGGTCGGCCTGCCTTGCGCGTAGGAGCGGGTATCAAAAGTCCAAAGGGTTTTACCGGTATCCGCTTCGATGGCAGCAACCTGGCCGAGTGATGTGCTGATAAACAGCCGGTTACCTATTTTCAACGGCGTCGATTTGAAACCCCAGGGGGTCAAGGCCCGGTTAGCTTCAACAATAGAGTTGTCCGGAGATGTCCATTGCCAGGCCAGGCTTAGTCTGGCTGCGTTAGACGCGTCAATCTGGTCCAGCGGCGCGTATTTGGCGCTGCCTGGATCGTTGCCGTAGGTTGGCCATTCGGATGCGCCGACGGGTGTTGCCGCTGATGTCATATACAGGCTCAGGCCGCACAGCCAGGCCAGGTGTAAGCAGCGGGTGCGAAAGCGCATGGCGTTACCTTTGTCGGCTAATTTATTCTGGTTTCTGCAGTTCTACCCAATTCAATCACACCGAGTTTGCCGTCTGCGTTGGTCAGAGTAGTCACCGAGCAGTTGTCCGGCGCAAATATGCGCATCCTGTTGTCATTCTGAGCGGCACCCACCGCCGCATTTATCGCGACATAGTGGCTGAACATAACGCAGTCTTCCTGAAGATCCAGAAGGCAGGCCACCAGATCTTTCTGCCACTGCACAAACTTCGGTGCCAGCTCGCTCCACGTGCCCTGCATGGCTTGCTGCAGCCACGCGGCGCGCTCGTTCAGATCTTCACTGGGAGAGGGTATTTCCGCGACGCGCTTTTCAATAAGGATGTCTTTTTGCCAGTGGGCCGCCAGCGGTTCTGCGGTCTCGTAGGCGCGGGCCAGCGGGCTGGAAAAAATAGTGACGGGACCATCGCTGACCAGGTCGGAGGCAAGCAGCTGCGCCACATCTGCGGCCTGTTTTTTTCCCAATTCACTTAAACCGGGGTCTTTGTGAGTGCCAAATCCAGCGGCAGCTTCGCCGTGTCTGACCAGATGAATCTTTGCCATAACTTTCTACCTTCGAGCAGATTAGATGCTGATTTTTATTTGTTGTCCCGTACAATAGTCGGCTTGCCCAAAACAACAGTAGAGATGGAAACCGTGAATGAGCATGCGGCCGACGGTCTAGATATTAACTTAGTCCCCGACACAACTGTCAGTGTGCGGGAAGCATTTGGCATTGATCAAGACCTGGATGTGCCTGCATTCAGCCAGCGTACGTCTTACGTGCCTGAAATCGATCCTGATTATCGGTTTGATCATGACACTACCCTGGCCATCCTGGCCGGCTTTGCCCACAACCGACGTGTGATGATTCAGGGTTACCACGGCACAGGTAAATCGACGCACATAGAACAGGTCGCCGCGCGTTTGAACTGGCCGTGTATCCGTATCAATCTGGATAGTCACATCAGCCGTATCGATCTGGTTGGTAAAGACGCCATCGTGCTCAAAGACGGTAAGCAGATCACCGAGTTTCGCGAAGGCATTCTGCCCTGGGCGTTACAGCATCCAGTGGCCCTGGTGTTTGATGAATATGATGCAGGCCGCCCCGATGTCATGTTTGTTATCCAGCGGATACTGGAGGTGGAAGGCAAATTAACTCTGTTGGATCAGAACAAGGTCATTACGCCACATTCGCATTTCCGCTTGTTCTCTACCACCAACACAGTAGGTCTGGGTGATACCACCGGCCTGTATCATGGTACCCAGCAGATTAACCAGGGGCAGATGGACCACTGGAGTATTGTCGCCACACTAAACTACCTTGAACACGATGCTGAAGTGGATATCGTTCTGGGGAAGGCGAAGTCTTACGGAGAAAACGAAGCTGGACGTCGTGTCCTGTCCAATATGGTCAGCGTTGCAGATCTTACCCGCAAAGGTTTTATCAACGGCGATGTGTCCATTGTCATGTCTCCACGTACCGTGTTGACCTGGGCGCAGAATGCCGAAATCTTTGGGGATGTTGGTTTTGCCTTCCGCGTGACCTTCCTCAACAAATGTGATGAGTTGGAACGCCCGATTGTGGCTGAGTATTACCAGCGCTGCATGGGCGAAGATCTGGGTGATGCTACCCAGGGCATATCGCTGAAAAGCGCGTAGCTGCCAATTTTGCCTGTCATTGGTTGAGCAAAGCTTATGAGTGATGCAGAAAGCCCGTTAGAGCCGTTTAAACGGGCGATGACCGCAACCATGCGGGCACTGGCAGAAGA
This sequence comes from uncultured Pseudomonadaceae bacterium, assembly GCA_965368205.1. GTDB lineage: Bacteria > Pseudomonadota > Gammaproteobacteria > Pseudomonadales > Azotimanducaceae > UBA4421. Next base: position 3,734 of record CBDUMB010000038.1, read on the forward strand.
CGACGAGTTGGACGTCAGTTTTGGCCCGGGTGCACCCAGCGCTCGGGGCAACCGCCTGCGTGTACCTTTGCCCGCCATCGGCAGCAGCGATGAAGAGATTAACGCTGTTCGTGGTATTGGTGATCAATACGCCCTGATGTTGCGCCATCACGATGATGCGCTGCATGCGCGTTACGCGCCAAACGGTGGTCCTGCCCAGGAGATGTTCCAGTGGATTGAAGATGCGCGTGTGGCGGCTATTGGCAGTTTGCGTATGGAAGGGGTTGCGCAGAATCTCGATGCACGCCTGGAAACCCAGTGCAAACAGGCAGCCTTTGACACCATCACCGCAGAAACGGAAGCGCCCCTTTCTGTAGCAGTTGGATTGCTGGTGCGCCAGGAACTGACGGGTCGACCACTGCCCCCAAGCGCGGAAAATGTGGTGCGCTTCTGGCGTGATCATATTGAATCTCATGCTGGGGATGCCATTCGTGCGCTGAAAAGCAGTATCGGAGACCAGGCTGAATTTGCCACTCTGTGCCGCAGCATTATTGCCGATCTTGGGATGGCTGCGGACATGGATGATCCCCAGGATGGTGATACCAATCAGGATGATATCGACACCGTAGACGAATCCGAAAGCGCTGATAGTGATTTTGCGCCTGAAGATGTCATGATGGACGACGAGTCCATGGGTGAGGAAAGCGCCGACGGCGACGCCACCATGATGGAAATGGACGCCGACATGGATATGGACGAATCGGGGGCTGAAGCAGACCCTGACGAAGCGCCGAATCCGATGCCGGATGAAGCTGGACGCATTGCCAAAGACATCAACTACAAGGCTTATACCGAGGCCTTTGACGAAACCATTCGGGCGGAAGAGCTCTGTGACGCCGAAGAAATGACCCGCCTGCGGCAACTGCTCGATCAGCAATTAGTGCCACTGCAACACACGACCTCAAAGCTTGCCAATCGATTGCAGCGACGTTTGATGGCCAAACAGAATCGAACCTGGGAGTTTGATCTGGAAGAAGGTGTGCTCGATGCCGCGCGTCTGACCCAGGTGATTATTGACCCGGTGAACCCGCTGGCGTTCAAGCAGGAAAAAGAGATGAAATTCCGCGACACCGTGGTGACCCTGCTGATCGACAGCTCCGGTTCCATGCGTGGCCGTTCAATCACTATCGCGGCGATGTGTGCTGACATCCTCGGACGAACATTGGAGCGGTGTTCCGTGCGGGTTGAGATTCTTGGCTTTACCACACGTGCCTGGCGTGGGGGTCAATCCCGCGAGCAGTGGATCAACGAAGGTAAACCCGCAAACCCCGGGCGCCTGAATGATCTGCGCCACATCATTTACAAAGCAGCTGACGATACCTGGGCACGCACGCGTCGGAATATCGGTCTGATGATGCGAGAAGAACTGCTGAAAGAAAATATCGATGGTGAAGCGCTGATCTGGGCGCACAACCGAATCGTGACGCGTACTGAAGACCGTAAAATAATGATGGTTATTTCAGACGGCCTGCCGGTTGATAACTCCACCCTGCTGGTGAATCCCAGCAACTATCTTGAGCAGCACCTGAAATACGCCATCGATATGATTGAGAATTACTCGCCGGTGCAGCTGGTGGCTGTAGGTATCGGTCATGACGTGACCCATCACTATAAACGCGCTGTCACCATCACCGATGCTGAACAGCTGGGTGGCGCCATGACAGAGCAGCTGGCAGATCTATTTGATGTGAATGCCTGAGTAAGGGTGGGGCGCTTGCGTGCCGTTTACAGGCAAGCAAGCACGCCCGATATATAATGCTAAATCAGCGTGTTACGGCCTGCATTCTTTTGATTTCCGGTGGGCCAGCCATTTTGCCTTTAAACCCGGCGCCAGCAGCTTTGAAGTGCTCGGACTGGCCGTGAGCAGCCAATGCTTCTTCGCTTTCGTACATTTCCAGAACAACATAGTTGCCATCTTCATCTTTGCACAGCTGATACATCAGGCAGCCTGGTTCATTGGCGTTTACGGCGTCCGACAAATCCAGAAAAACGGATTCGAATTCTGCAGCCATTTCTGGTTTTACGTTTAGCTTTGCGGTGACTCCGATCATAATCTCTCCCTAAAGTTTTGTAGCCCTGTGAAGAATAAGGACTCGTATGCACCGACGCAATCTACTTGAGCAACTGAGCGACTATCTGCATCGCCATCCCCAGGAACAAGAGACTGTCAGTCGCTTTATCGATTTTGTGCAGGCGAACCCCCGTTGTTTTGAAAGGGATTGCTGGGCGGGGCATGTGACGGGTTCAGCCTGGTTGGTGGATACCACGCGCAGTCGCCTATTGCTCACCCATCACAAGAAGCTCGACATGTGGCTGCAACTGGGTGGCCACAGCGACGGTGACGCGGATACACAGAAGGTTGCGTTGCGTGAAGCCACTGAAGAATCGGGCCTGACTGTGCATTTACTGCGCGCAGATATTTTTGATGTTGATATACACGAAATTCCAGCACGCAAGAATGATCCGGCACATTTTCACTTTGACGTTCGCTATGCCTTCAGTGCAGCTGATGACGCCTATGTGGTGAGCGAAGAGTCGATGGACCTGGCCTGGGTTGAGATCGATCAACTAGAGCAGTTCACGGTCGAGACCTCAATCCTGCGAATGCGGGATAAGTGGCAGCAGCAGAGTTAATCTGTTTGCGCGGTAGAGTTCTCGGGCAAGCCTGATTCGGACATCATGACCTGCTGGATCAGTTTCATGTTGCCCAGAATTTTATCTGCCTGGGGTTGGGTCAGGCCGTACTGAGCACTGGCTTTCAGGGTTTCAAACTCTTTGCCTAAGCTCGTTTTATAGCGTTCGACACACTTCTTCCAACGATTCTCCTTACGCTGGTAGCGCTGCAGCGTGTACGTATCGACGTCCCATTCCGTATGGGTGCTGCCCATGTCGTCAGTGACCTGTTTCCGCTTGCCCGGTGCTTTCGGGAAAACACATTTGTTTTCGGGTAACTGCCACGACAGAGCCTGTTGTACCTTTTTATGCACCTTGGGTGCGTCTTCGCTGAGCGCTGGATAGGCCACGATGAGCAACAGAAAGAAAATGGTGGGCAGAACCGCTTTTGTCACTGTTAGGAGCCTCGTAGTCAAAGAATCGACGTTAGAGATAGTAACCCGAATGGGTGATGCCGCGTCAATGTCGGACATTTAGCTTGTCAGCGATGTTTATATGTTACTTGTAGTAACAAGTGGGTGCTCAGTACCCGAAACTGCGTTTGAGCAGTGTTTTTACTGTATTTGCAGCGATTTGTTACATTGACTTCCCCGCCAACAGACGATTAAATGCGGGCCTGCGGTGGAACTGGAGAGGTAAGACCAGGTCGGTTTTTGCTTTGAATTCATTGCAGATGGAAGCTCCGATCGCTGCTTCGAAAAGATTGATAAGAGGTAAGAAGGGTTACGAGGGGTAATCCAAAGTGGTCGCCGAGACTGCTCACTGTGCTGCGAAATCCACGTCCAGTGAGTTCTGCTGTTTGCCCCAACTGTAATCCTTTAAGCTTTTTGAAAAAAGTTAAGTCACACAAACATGTTTCGAGGGGAAACTATGTATAGATCATCGTTTGGACGATGGGTTGCCGCATTTGCCGTGCTTGCCTTGATGCCGTTCAGCCTAAATACCTTTGCTGCAGAACAGTCTGCAGGCCGTCAGATTGAAGAAGTGATCGTCACCGCTGAGCGGCGTGAAGCTTCCATTCAAGACACGTCTATCTCCATCACCGCTTTTACCGGTGAAATGCTGGATGACTTCGGTATCCGCAACCAGGAAGACCTGCAGAACTTCATTCCTGCAACCACCATTCAGCCTTATGACGCGACCATTCGCGGGGTCGGCCGGAACTTCCGTGCCCTGGGCGGTGACCCGGGTGTTGCAACCTACATGAACGGTGTTTACTCAGAAGATCTGTTGACTGCAACTGCGGCAACCTTCTGGGATGTGGAGCGTATTGAGGTTTTGCGTGGCCCACAGGGCACGCTTTACGGGCGTAACGCTGTTGGTGGCGCCATTAACATCCTTTATAAAGAGCCCACCCATGAATTTGATTACGCTGTGAAAGGCATTGTGGGTAATTTTGGCACGGCTGAAACTTATGGCATGGTGAACGGCAGCATTATTGAAGACAAGCTGGCTGCTCGAATTAACTTCAGTATTCGTGATCGCGATGGCGTGATTGAAGACATCGGCCCAGGCGATGACATTGATGGTCTCGGCACCGCAAACGTGGCCGCGCAGTTTTACTTTACCCCTACGGACACGTTGTCAATGAATCTGCGTTACAACGAAATGTCTATTGATCGCAGCATGGGTGGTGCCAACGGTGCCGGCCAGGTTGTTTTAAACGAAGAAGGCCAGCCTTTCCGCAATACCAATGCAATTGTGCCTGGTTATCGCGCGATTGATCGAACCAATACAGACTCAGCAAACTTCAGCGATAATGACTGGTTTGATCCGTCTGCGCCGGTACTTAACTTCACTAATCCGAGCACGGGCGCGGTTGTGGAAGGACAGCGTAATCGTTTGGGTGTTGACGTTGCAGAGTTTGATGGATTTCGTAATGCAGCAGCTTCGCTAGACAGCTTTGGCGTCACCAGCGCGGAAAGTGCAGCGCGATATAACGAATGTGTGTTTGCCGGTGATATCTCGGGCGATGATCTGTGTACCGCGACCAATGGTGTGAACAAAGAAAAATTTGACCAGGAAGGCATTCAGTTCACCACAACCTGGGATGCCTCAGATGCTCTGCAGGTGAAATACATCTACGGACACAACACACTGGTATATGCCCGCACCACGGATGATGACAACACCGCAAGCTTGATTCAGGATCGCCAGTTTTATGTTAATCACGAGGCGACCTATTCGTCCCATGAATTTCAGGTGTTCTATGACTTCAACGACACTATGTCGGTGACCTCAGGTATCTTTTTCTATGAAGCGGAAATTGACCAGCGTGGAGATTACTACTCAACTGTAGGTGAAGATCGATACATCAACCCCTATGTCGATTCATCGGGTATCTATGCACCGATTATAGCTGCGATCCCAGGTGCAATTGGTGCAGGTACCTTCAACGGGGAGATGCCCACTCTGCATTCCGCGCGTGCACTTTGCCAGGATCCGGCGACCCGCCTGCCCCAGTGTGCGGTGAACTACGCAACCCGCAACCCTGCGCCAGCTGAGAACAACAACCTGCATATCGGGCTCTGGGAAGGTGACAGTGGTCAGAATGGTGATCTGAACGTATCTCACGGTCCCAATACCCTGGGTAGCGATCTGCTTTATCACACGGAAACCAAGCGTGATGCCTTTGCCGTCTATACCCAGGGGGTCTGGGACATCAACGAAGACTTCACCTTGACGGTAGGTATTCGTTATGCAGAAGACGAAGTGGATGCACAGGAAAACCTGTTTCGCTACACAGAATCTGCACCGGGCTTCCTGCCATTTTTTGGAAGCTCTATCTTTGACTTCAACCTTGCTAACGGTGGTCTTGTGGTAGACCCCACAGCGCCTGGCGGCTATCGTGGTACCCGTAGTGCGGTGAACGGTGGCGTTCCAGCTGCGGTCAGTGTCTATCGTGCCTTCAGCAGAACGGACAAAGAAACCACCGGTCGAATTAATCTCGATTGGAACGTGACTGACAACACGTTGCTGTATCTGTCTGCCACATCTGGCTACCGTTCTGGTGGTAACAACCTGGTGTTCTTCAGTGCCACACCGGCTTACGATCCTGAAGAGCTGATTGCTTATGAGTTTGGTTACAAGTCGCAGCTGCTGGATGGTTCTCTGCAGTTGAACGGATCGTTCTACTACTACGATTATGAATCCATTCACACCGTTGCTACCGAAGTCACACCGCCATTGGTTGCCGGTGGTGCGCCGGGTACCACTACTTCTGTATTACCTGCGCCAGGTGCCGAGATTTTTGGTATCGAAGCGGAAGCCATGTGGCTGGCGACAGACAACTTGACCTTGGGCGGCAACTTCAGCTACACACCCAGTGAATACACTGAAGACTTATTCCTGCAGGACCCTGCTGAAGTTAATACGCCAGTATCTATATTCCCAGATGCAAATGCGTTAACACAGAACATTAACGGCAACCAGGTTGTACAGGTACCTGAACTCAAGTACACCGCCTGGGGCAGCTATGCTTTCCCACTGGGGAACGGCTCACGCCTTGAACTTCTGGGTGTATATAACTGGATTGATGAAGTGTACTACTCACCGTTTGAAAGCACCGGTGAGCGTGCTAAAGCCTATGACCGTTTGGATCTGCGGGCAACCTGGACCTCTCCAGATTCTCATTGGATTGTGTCAGGCTTCGTGAATAATGTTTTTGATGACATCGGTGTGCTGCAGATTCTGCGTGAAGGTGAAGCGGAATTCTTCCGTCGATCTGCAGGTACAACGGTACCCCGCCTGTTTGGACTGGAAGTGACTTATTCTCTGGGTCGGCTCTAAGTTCAGTAGCTGAGCACCTGGCCTCCTGTCAGGTACCAATTAAGGGCGCTTATCCAAGCGCCCTTTTTTGTGTCGAAAGTTCGATTTTTCCTTAGCTCAGTTGTCTTAAAAAGACGATTGTGATCTGTTTCTTCTTCAAGTAGTCTCAGAATTGTCCTGCCCAATTTCGGTTACTGTTTAGGTCCTGAGTTTGATTGGTCGGTACGAGTGCCACAATAAAGTGGCGAATTTTGATCAATGTGGAGATCCTAAATAGTGAAAAAGCTATACGTAGGTAATCTGGCATGGGGTGTCACTGACGAAGACCTGCAAAATATGTTTGCAGAGTACGGTAGTGTTGCTTCTGCTGTAGTGATTACAGATAGAGAAACCGGTCGCTCTCGCGGGTTTGGTTTTGTTGAATTAGAAGATGGTGCAGACCAGGCTATTGAGGCGCTGAACGGCCAGGAAATGCAGGGTCGTCCGTTGCGCGTTAACGAAGCGCAAAGCAAAGACCGTGGTGGTCGCGGTGGCGGCGGCGGTGGTGGCAACCGTGGTGGCGGCGGTGGTCGTCCCTTCTAGATTGAGACTTTAATCTAAGTCGGCTAAACCCCCTGTTAGGTGCTTCCTGCAGGGGGTTTTTGTTTCGGGGCTGGGTTTTTATGTTAAAGCAAAGACTCAGTAAATTTGGATTCCATGCGCAGGTAGTTAGGTAATCCACCGGGGACGTCGGCGAATATCTTCTCCCATTCATCACCAGAAAAAATGCCAGGCATAGCGCTGTCCCGAGTTTCTTTATCTGGCCAGGCAATTATCCAGGTGATGTTCGCTGGCCCAAGCTTGTCCAGCGCCTCACCATTCACCTCTCCCGGGATTTCACCATTTACCCAGAAGCCAACCAGGTTCAGTTCGCGTTTGAGATAGGGCAGGGCTTTTGTTTTAGCCCAGGTTTTGTATTCTTCAAAACGTGTAGGTTCAAAGTGATAGTTGCGTATTTCATAAATCATATCGGCTGTTCTCCAGGTAAAAATAGGGCTCAGGTATACAGGTGACAAGCCACGTCACGGCGGGCTGCATCTGGTTTATCTACATCGACTAATGAAATCAGCTGCGGTGTGGTGTGATGACAGATTTCCATTACTTTAGGACAGCGGTTGGCAAATCGACATCCTGCCGGAACATTAACTGGAGAGGGGATCTCGCCTTCAATCGCGGTTGAAGGTCGCTGTCGCTCCAGTTGCGGGTCTGGCTCTGGGTTTGAGCCAATCAGAATCTGGGTATAAGGGTGTTTAGGATTGAAAAACAGCTCATTCGCGGTGCCAACTTCTACCAGGCTGCCCAGGTACATGACCGCCATGCGATCGCTGACATAACGCACCATAGACAAGTCGTGGGCGATAAAAAGCAGTGTCAGGCCCATGCTTTTCTTCAGTTCGTCCAGCAGGTTGACCACCTGCGCCTGTACAGAAACGTCAAGGGCGGAAATTGGCTCATCACAGACCACAAACTCAGGTTCAAGTATCAGCGCGCGTGCAATGCCGATACGCTGACGCTGGCCACCAGAAAATTCATGGGGATATCGGGACATGTGGTCCGCTTCCAGACCCACACGTTCAAGCCATTCAGCCACTGTGTCGCGTACGGTTGCAGAGGGTAGCTGCCGGTGCAGGCGTAACCCTTCACCAATGATTTCGCCAACAGTCATACGAGGATTCAGAGACGAGTACGGATCCTGAAAGATCATCTGCATATGGGTGGCGTGGCGCTGGAAGTCCTGAGGACCATATTTCTGCGGTAGCAATTCGCCTTTAAAGCTGACGCTGCCGCTGGTTTTATCATGCAGTCCAACCACGGCTTTGCCGAGGGTTGATTTGCCGGAGCCACTTTCGCCGACCAGGCCGACAATTTCGCGTTCGCCGATATCCAGTGAAATGTCGTCAACCGCATGGACCCGTTGGTTCGGACCGATATCGAAGTACTTGACGAGGTTCTTGATGCTGACAAGATTGCTCATGCGCCGGACCTGACCGCTTTATTGATGCCGTCTATCTGTGTTGTGTTGTCAGGGTGGTGCAACCAGCAGCGGGTTTCATGTCGCTCGCCGAGGATGTAGGTCTCGGGAGGATTATCCACACAGATCTGCATCGCATGTGGGCAACGTGCACAATAGCCACAGCCCGCTGGCGGGTGGAACAGGTCAGGTGGGGAGCCGTCAATTGGGGTCAGGCGCGCATCAACGCCTGGCTTGTTTGTTGGCATCGCAGCTCGCAGCCCCATGGTGTATGGATGGCTGGAGCGGTAGAAGATATCGTCGACATAGCCATGTTCTACCATTTGGCCGGCATACATCACCAACACTTCGTCAGCCATGCGTGCAACAACACCCAGATCATGGGTAATCAGAATAATGGCCATATTGGTTTCGCGCTGAAGGTCTGCCAGCAGATCAAGAATCTGTGCCTGAATGGTCACATCCAGGGCTGTGGTCGGTTCATCAGCGATCAGGATCTGG